>CACYDN010000066.1 GCA_902773185.1 uncultured Lachnospiraceae bacterium
CCACAGTCACGGTGATAGTCTTTTTCACATCCGGATAATCCACACTGGTGATCGTGATATGTGCCGTTCCTGTTTTGAGTGCGAGCAGATCACGATCCATAACCTTGACTACCGCGGGATTATCCGATTCGTATCTCACCTCATAAAACTGCGTTTCTTCCGGCAACAGATCGGAATACAGCCTCATATTTGTATTCAGCGCCATTGTCTGATCATTCGCCTCAACAGCCGTCGGTTTCACGGCCGGTGTAAGGGATACATCATCCAAACACAGCTGATCCTCAAGGTCTCCGGCATTGGAACACCTGTAATAAGTCCATTTGAGTGTATGGGTTCCCGGCGAAATCAGCTCTCGATAACGTTTCCATTCTCTTACATAGTGATCACGTTTTACCCTTTCGTCATCAAGATAGAATTCCATGTCACTGAAGGAGTTCACCTTGTAATAGAAGCTCAGATCATAGTAGTCATCCAGCGTAACTGTTGTCGAAACGGAGGAACGGGTATCGTCGTGCCCCTTGTTGCCCGAAACTGCATACGTGCGTTCCTCATCCCGGGCTACCGTCCACTTATAGTACGACTCATTATCAAAATAGAGTTCGCCGTCCTCTACATTCAGTGCCTCACTAAGTTCCGCCAACGGGGAGATTTTCACGTTATCTACAGCAAAGAAGTCCCCGGGTGGATTCACACTGCCATCCTTCAAATATCCCCAGGAGAGTGTATGGGAGCCTGCCGTTAATGATGCCGTATAGGTGGTCCAGTTATTCTGCTCTGCGCCCCAGGTTTCCATCAGGTTACCATCGATCAAAAAGACACATTGGTCATATACAGTATGGGGGTCGCTTTCTCCCCACGCCCTATAATCAAAGGAAACAGTACCGGCTTTTGTCAGTGACACGGTCAGATGGAGTTCCGATGACGAACTGAGAATTTCGGTATTGCCGGACTGCACATACGTCCTGCCACCCTCCTTCTGTACGATCCACGGATAATCATCGTCATTGAGAAAGGACAGCCGGTTCAGAGGAGAGGCCGCAGCAAGCTTCACTTCCTCCGTAGCCGGGGAAAGGCTGTAAATATCGTCTCCCAAAACCTCGACCAAAACGTCTGCAGGCTCGTTTTTCTTTTCCCCTTCGACTTCCGTTTCCGGCTTTGCAGCGATCTCCGACTCATCCGTTTCCGCACTGTCAGCTTCTTTTGCAGCTTCAGTCGGTCCATCTGTTTCAATCTCTTCGTGTTTTTCAGATTCTTCTGCGTCCACATCCGAATTCGTATTCACCGGAAGCTGCGCCGCTTCTGAACCCTCCGTATAGGAGCTCTCCTCTCCGGATTCTCCTATTTCAGAAAACTCCTCTGTAACAGTATCATTCTCCGCAGCTGTTGCATACTTTGCCGGACCGAAGGCTCCCGCCCCGGAGAGGGCCAGGGCGAGCGCCATGATACATGCTGTTTTTTTATACCTTCTCATCAATATGCATCTTCCTTTCCATAATATTGGACTCTTTTCCCGATTTCACCATTCAAAAGCACTTAATTCTGCCAGAACTTATTGATATATCTCTGAACGATCGTCGCACATTCCTGCCGCTGGGTATATGCCTTCGGCGCCAGTCGTTTTCCATCATCCCGTCCGGTAATAAGTCCTTCCGCATAAGCCCAGGACATAGCCTCCCGTGCATATTTGGGAATTTCTCCGTAATCAGGCATCCATGTAATATCCGCACGGGCCTGGGTTTCCACACTGCCATAACCAAATCTGTATTGATTCAGTCTAAACAGCAATACTGCCATATCGGCCCGAATGACCGGATTATTGGGGCGGAAGGTTCCATCCGGATAGCCGGTAACAATACCGTGGAAAGCTGCCCAGGCAAGATTGTCAAAGTAGTAGACCTGCTTTGCCTTATTGGGCTTATAGGGTACATCCGTAAAACCTGTATTTGTTTGATTTGACCAGTGATCTCCGGCCAGTCTTGCCAGGATCATTACCATCTCAGCACGACTTATATTATCCTTCGGACGGAAGGTTGTGGTCTGCTGGGATTCATCCTTTTTCGCATCTCCCGTCATGATCCCGTTTTCACAGGCAGCATAAATGCCTTCGTAATTCCACTGCCAGGGACGAATGGCAACATCCGAGAATTCATAGGATTTTACCATGTAGAGGGGTGTCTGGATCATCATCTCGCTTCCTGTTCCAATGAAATGGACATCCGCGATCGGTGCAGTCGAATTATTAATCGATACAGCCGGCGTAACAAAGGCATACCCTGCATCCGCCTGAAGGAATATCTGAAGTCTGTCCCGTTTTCCCGCTTCAAAGCTGTTGCAGGGTACATAGCTCTCACTATACCAGCCGGCCGTATCCACAGAGTAATGTGCATCCCCCGGCGGTGTGATCTGCGGCGTCTCAAAATACACACCGGGTTTCTCCATACCCACACGAAGGTTCACTTCACGAATGACCTTCTTCAGACTTACATTCCGCAGCCGGAACATATCCCCCACGGGATCATCCGCGGCATCTTTTGTATAGGCCCATCTCAAATTATGGGTTCCTTTTTCCAGCAGGATGGAGTACTGTACCCACTCATCTGTAACGAGCCAATCTTCCCGATCGACATAATCCAAAATGAATGTACCAATGTCACAATCCGGTTCTTCTCCCAGTGCACACACCTCAAAGGTAAGAAGCATATCCTCATCCAGCGTCACATTCGCCTGCAGCATAGACTCCGAATCGGGAAAACCGGCATTGCCGGAGTAGGCAAAGCCTTCCTCATCAAACCGCCAGGGAAGATTACCGGTGCTGGCGTACCGGATGTTCGTACCGGACGCATTGATGGCAGTCATATCACTATATGCCGCAACAAAGAGAACCTCCTGCGACGGCTGTCCGCCGGCCGTGGTAATGCACTTATCTTCAGCCCGAATGCTGTAACCGGAAGGTGCCTGAATCCGTCATAACCAGAGTGGCTGAATAGCGCCAAAATTAGAAACCGCTGTTTGCGTGGCATACACATACACGTTGGAATTTCGGACATAAAGGCTCTGCGTTGCATATATGGAAGAATCGTAGCTTCCCACAATACCGCGGCTTACCGCATGAACATCCAGATTGACATCCTGAATACTCAGATTTACACCGGAAGCTTCCGCATAGATTCCGGTTCCGCCGCGGAGATTCAAAACAGAGATACCATCACTTGTGATACAGCCGGATTTTCTAAAAGCAATAACATTCCTATCATCCGGCGCAGTCAGTGTACACTCATCACTGTCCGGATATATTTTAATTCCCTCGATATTGCTGCGGATCGTGTCCGATGTGCTCGTGTAATCCCCGGAAATATACAGCTCATTATAAGCTTGTGAATAAGAAAATATGCCATTCCCCAGAATATCACCGCAGTTACTTGACGTGACCTGTACCCCATCGATCCAGAGCTCATAGTATGACGGCGCAGCCTTTACCTCTCCGCCCATGACCGGCAAAAGTGCCAGTACCATGGCCAGCGTTAAAAGGATCGATCCAAGCCGTTTTCGCACGTTTCTTTGCTTCCTTTTCATGTTGTCATTCCCCCCTTTTATAAAAAGTCGAAACTTTCCCTTATACCATGAATCTATCATAATAATCTTTATTTTGCAATAAAAAGCTGCGAGCACGGAAACTCTGTCCATGCTCGCAGCCCACCATTTCGGTTATTCAATTATAGCTGTTACGGACGTCCAAATTTGAGATACGCCCTGAAGATGAATGTCGCAACCTCCCCGCGGCTGAGAAGATCTTTGGGAGCGAAGAGCCCCTGATATTTTCCGGTGGTGATTTCATTCTCCACTGCCCACATGACCGGATTGTACCAGTATTTTTTATTACTCTTCACATCCGAGAAAGGACTCGATGTAACGCTGTGTGCCGGCTCCCCATAGGTCCTGTACAGGAAAGTCACAAAATCTCCGCGCGTACATTTTCCGGATGGGTCAAATGTCGTGGGTGATGTTCCCGTGGTAATGCCATTCTCTACTGCCCATAAAACAGCCTTGTAAGCAAAATGCTTTTTCGACACATCCTTAAATGGATTGGTCTTTAATCCCGGCTCAGGCTTTCCGGCCAGCCG
>CACYDN010000067.1 GCA_902773185.1 uncultured Lachnospiraceae bacterium
ACACCGGTCGTAACCCCCTTCTCCTTTGCCCATACAACAGCATCATAATAATAAGGTTTTTTACCGCTTTTGCTAAGCTTTACATCTGTAAAGGTAGACGTGCCATCCACCTCAGGTGATCCGGCCATCCGGTAAAGTGTTGTGATAAACTGTCCTCTGGTGATATCACCATCGGGGCGAAAGGTTGTATATCCGTCATGATCATTATCCTCATCGCCAGACATGATACCGTTCAGGTACGTATACTTGATTCCTTCATAGGCCCAGTTTCCGGGCTTTATCTTTACATCTGTGAAAGGCCAGTGAGAAAGAAGATGATAAGAACAATACCAAACCTGTACTTCTTCACAGGTGTAATCTATATCGCGATCGATTTTTTTTACCAGTTGTCCGTTAATCACTGTATAAGTTACAGTATCCGTATTTACTGTAGAAACCGTACATAGCGGCCACGCAACGTCAAAATCCCGGCCCGCTTGATCCACTATTTGATCTGCCTGCTGAATATCAGAATTATAGGTAAGCTCTCCACAGCAACGGCTGAAATTGCCATTCTTCGAAAGCATACTATAAACGCTAGAATGTTCAAAAATCATATTGGGAAAATAACGTTCGGCAACGTCTCCTACATATGACCAGGTTGCATCCATTTCATCAGCATAATCCGGATTGTTACAGGTCATGAGGCCTTTCTGCTCTTCAACACCGACAATATCCGGAATCAGATCACCGTAGTCTGTTCCGGACATATTAAAAATAACTTTCAGATCTGCAAAAACATTCTCAGACCTTGTAATATCTTCCGAATACAGATATCGTAAAACAGATACATCATCCACAAATACCTCATTAATATAAACATTTGAGGTCCCGGCAACGGTAACACGAACACTATTCACATTACAAATGGTTTGCGTTGCATCCGCTGACGTCCTCATCGGAACCATACCCAAAACGACAAGAACTGCCATGATACCAGCCAATAGTCTTTTTTTCACTCTTCCCTTCATCCTGTCCTCCTCTCTCCATAGCTCTTCTTTCAATAGTCAAATAGATGCACTTTGTATTTTACCATACTTTCAATATTCTTGCCATATTTTTACTATATTTCCTTATTCACAAATGAATTGATGAGTCGACTTTCCTAAATAAAGGGACAGCGGCATAATCCGCTGTCCCATAAAAAGCTAATTATGATGAATAATTCGGATTACTCTCCTGTGCTTTCCAGATACTGTGCGGAAAGGCTGGCGATTGTTCCGTCATCGAGCATTTTCTCAATGCTCTTGTTGATCTTGTCGAGAAGATCCTTGTTACCCTTCTTTACAGCGATTGCATATTCCTCGGAAGCAAATGCGGAGGAATCTTCAACAATCTTGAGTCCCGGGTTATCCTGTACGTACTTGGATGCCGTTGCGGAATCGATCACAACTACATCGCACTTGCCGTTCACAAGCTCCAGAATAGCCTCAGAACCCTTCTTGAAGGAGGTATAATCCTTATAGCCAAGCTCCTGTACAACAGTTTCGCCTGTGTAGCCCTGGATAACTACGATCTTCTTGCCTTCCATATCGGAAGCCTTCGCGATATCGGAATCCTCTTTTACGATCATAACCTGCGTAGCTGTATAATACGGTATGGAGAAGTCAACCGCTTCTTTTCTCTCATCGGTAACCGTCATACCGGCGATAACCGCATCCACCTGTCCGTTTTCCAATGCCATGATCAGGGAATCAAACTCCATGTTGTTGATCTCAACATCCATCTTGTTATCATCGGCAATCTTCTTTGCAATTGACATATCAATACCGTCATACTGGCCGATGACACCCTGGCCGGTTACATATTCAAAGGGAGGGAACTCCGCATTGGTACCGAACACAATCTTGGAATCCTCTTTTTTCTTACCGCAGGCGGCAAGGCCAATAGCCATGGTGACCGTCATAAGACCAAGTGCAATTCTTTTTACATACTTTTTCATATTAATGACTCCTTTTCTTTATTTGTATCCATTCAACTCATGCGGACCAGGCAGATACGGACTTTTTGGTTCACTGCACTTATCCGTTCCGGAATCAATCCGGCATGATTTGAATAGTTACTTTCTTATTTTAACATGAATTTTGATTCGATGGAAGCTTTCGGATACTGCAATGCAATATGCCCTGTTTATTATAACACCTTGCTGAGAAAGCTCTTCAGTCGGTCATTTTTCGGATTTCCGAAGATTTCATCCGGCGTACCCGATTCCACGATCACGCCCTCATCCATAAAGAGGATGCGGCTTCCAACCTCACGGGCAAAGCCCATCTCGTGGGTAACAACAACCATGGTCATGCCGCTTTCCGCAAGACGCTTCATAACTTCCAGAACCTCACCGACCATCTCCGGGTCAAGTGCGGATGTCGGTTCATCAAAAAGCATGACCTCCGGTTCCATGGCAAGAGAACGCGCAATCGCAATACGTTGCTGCTGTCCGCCGGAAAGCTGTTTCGGATAGACATCGGCCTTATCCGCAAGTCCGACAATATTCAGAAGCTCCATTGCTTTTTTATCGGCTTCCTCTTTTGTCATCTTCTTCAGCTTCACAGGTGCAAGCGTGATATTCTTTTTTACGGTAAGATGCGGGAACAGGTTGAAATGCTGGAATACCATTCCCATCTTCTGGCGAACCTCATTTACATTGGTTCCGTGGGCATTGATCTGAACATCGTCAATCCAGATCTCACCGCTTTCCGGTTTCTCGAGCCGGTTGATGCAGCGAAGAAACGTACTCTTTCCGCTGCCGGATGGACCGATCACAACGACAACCTCACCCTCGTCAATTTCCTCGGTGATGCCCTTCAGAACTTCCTTGCCGTTAAAATGTTTTTTCAGATTATTTACTCGGATCATGGGCTCCTCCTATCTCTGATCGGACTTTCTGAGCCGTTTTTCAATTCTGCCCAGAAGAAGGGTCAGCACCTTGATGATCACAAAATAGATAAGCGCTACAGCCAGAAGCGGCATCAGCGGCATATAAGTCGCACTTTTGATGAAATCGCCCGCCTTCTGTACATCCATCAGACCAACGTAACCAACGATAGCTGTTTCCTTGATCAGGGTTATGAATTCGTTTCCCATGGCCGGGAAAATATTTTTAAATGCCTGGGGGATAATGATATACAGCATCGTCATGCCCTTGCTGAGGCCAAGCGACCGGCCGGCTTCCGTCTGTCCTTTATCGATGGACAGAATACCCGCACGGATGATTTCCGATACGTATGCACCGGAATTGATGGCAAACGCAATGGAGCAGATGATCCATTTTTCCCAGTAGATGTTGGCAAATACAACAAAATAGATGATCATCAGCTGCGTTACGGATGGGGTTCCCCGGATGATATCCGTGTAAACCTTACCGAAAATACGAAGCGGTTTATGACTGGACAGATTGCAGAGCGCAATCAGGAAACCGATCACAAGACCCAGAATTGCAGCCAAAACGGATATTTTCAGCGTTACACCAACGCCGTCCAAAAGAAGCCTCCATCTGTCATCCTTGATGAAGGTCTTTTCAAATGTTTCCGAAAAACTGTAAAGATGAGCACCGGTGTACATTTTGCCATCCTTCCTGCATAAAAATTCAAATATTCTAATAACCGTTTTATAATTGCATAAAACGCCCGTAAAGTCAAGTTTTCAGACACATTTTGTCAAAAAATACAGACGCATTTACATAGAATCGAACAAAGGCCGGATCAATGTTTCTTTTTTCGGGACTTTCTCCCGATCGTATGCTTTGTCAAGGTCGGCGCTGTCTTCCGTTTCACCTTGACGCCTGCCTTTGTTTTACGGATTTTCACCTGCACCTTGGGGGCATCCTCGAAGATTGTGTAATCCCGTTCAAACAGCTCCTCCGTAACCGCCCGCATGAGTTCCTCCGGCGGAAGCCGATCGATCAGATATTCTATGATAAACGCCGCACTTTTCCCTCTGTATTTCGGAAAGCCATGGGTATCCAGAATATGATACAGCTCCCGCTTCCATAAAATCCGAAGTTGTTTTTTTCTGTCCAGCTTCGGCGATGGCGTTGCCGGCCTGATTTCTTCCACGCCATCCTCCCGGATTACGAGAATCCCCCAATGATCCGGTACATGCTCGGCCGCATGTTTTTCATGACTTGCCCCTACTGCCAGATAGCAGTAATCAAAGTTTTTATCATAATCCGGCACCTGGGAAGAAAGCCTGGTATAGGTATCCCGGTCGGATTTGATCTCAATTCCGGCAAGATGCCCCTCCAGAACCGCAACAACATCCGCACGCGAACCCTGAATGATTTTTTCCTCTATCACCCGATTCTTTCCAAAAGTCAGGTCCAGATAATCAAAGAGAGGCTCACGCATTTCCTTGTCAGTCATGTTCCATCCTCTTCCGATTCAACAACAGTTACTGTAATCCGTAAAGTGAAACGAAGCCCGTATCATCAAGTAAACCTCTACTCAATGATACAGGCCTCATAAGTTCCGATCGATTTCGGATTAACCATCAGCCGAAGCTGACGGGTGCGATTCTTATTCTGCAAGATAAGGCTTAACAGCTTCCATGATCGAATCGATATCGTCATCCGCATAAATATTCAGCTGGATGGGCTTGGAGATATCCAGACTGAAAATACCCATAATGGACTTTGCATCAATTACATAACGGCCTGCTACCAGGTCAAAATCAGCCTTGTATCCGCTGATGTCATTTACGAACGCCTTAACCTTGTCAATGGAATTAAGAGATACCTTTACTGTTGTCATGATATTTCCTCCTCAAGTTTACATGAATGATCCGGTTGTGTTATACTAACACTCAGCCGCTTCCTTTATCATAATAAAAGCTAAGCGGATAAATGTCAACCAAAAGAATCGTGCAAAAGGGGAAATGATGCATATCCTGAAAAACAAAAAGTTCTATATTGAAACGCTCGGCTGTAAGGTGAACCAATATGAATCCGATGCCATGCGACGGATTCTGGAGGATGCCGGCGCTGTATCCGCTTCGATTGAAGAGGCGGATATCTGTATCGTAAATACCTGCTCTGTCACCAATATGGCTGACCATAAGTCCCGCCAGATGCTTCATCACGCCAAAAAGATCCGTCCGGATGCCGTGATTGTCGCAGCCGGCTGTTATGTCCAGGCCCAGGGAGAAAAGCTCCTCAATGACGGCGCGGTGGACATTCTGATCGGCAATGACCGGAAGAGCCATGTAGCTGAGATTCTTTCCGATTATCTCGAAAGTATCGCTGACATGCAGACAGGAACACCCGATCCGATAAATGAAACAGGTAAAAAAGCTCATTTCCGCTCTTCTCTTACCGATATTGCCGCTTCCTGTGAATTTGAGGCGCTCCCGGCCACCCTTCCCGGCTCCATGACCAGAGCTTATCTAAAGATTCAGGATGGCTGCAACGCCTTTTGTACCTATTGTATTATCCCCTATGTCCGCGGAAGGATCCGGAACAAACCACTGGACAGCATATTATCCGAAACTGCCATGCTGGCTGACAGGGGGATCCGCGAGGTTGTCCTGACCGGCATCCATATCTCCGCCTACGATGACGCGGAAAAGAAACGCGGCAGCAGTCTGACGCTTACCGATACCATTCAGAAAATCGCTGAAATTCCCGGAATCGAACGGATCCGACTCAGCTCTCTGGAACCGCGCGTGATCACGCCATCCTTTTTGGATGTGATCACCGGTATTCCAAAGGTCTGTCCCCACTTTCATCTTTCTCTGCAGAGTGCCAATAATGACACTCTGAAGCGGATGAACCGTCATTACACCATTGAGGAGTTTATGAATATCACAAAGCTTCTTCGCGAGGCCTACGACCGTCCCGCACTTACCACGGATGTGATTGTCGGTTTTCCCGGCGAAACCGATGCCGAGTTTGAAGATACCTACCGGAATCTTGAAACCCTGAATTTCTACGAAATGCATGTATTTAAATATTCCCGTCGTAAGGGTACCCTGGCGGACAAAATGCCGGATCAGATTCCCGAAAGCATCAAAAACGAAAGAAGCCGCCGGTTACTCACCATGACGGCTTCGCATAAAGCGGCTTTTGAATCCTCCTTCTCCGGAGAAGACCATCTCGTTCTCGCCGAAGAGGTTATTCATAAGGACGGTAAAATCTATCTCCGCGGACATACGGAACGTTACATTCTGGTAGATGTGCCCTACAGCACTCTTTCCCCGGAGCAAACGCCCGAGGAATACATCAATCAATTCATCCGTTTCCGTAGGTCGCTTTGATCCGTTTAAAATCCATTTTGGATTCTTTTAATGCCTCGATAATATCCGGATCGAAATGGGTTCCGCTTTCGTTATTCCACTTCGAAATTCCGGTTGTAAAGAAATAGCCAAGAGTCATTTTTGACTCTTGGCTATTTGTAGTCCGTAGGGGAATCGAACCCCTGTTTCCGCCGTGAGAGGGCGGCGTCTTAACCGCTTGACCAACGGACCATGACACTTGTGTTACTATATCAGATAACCGGATAAAATGCAAGTACTTTTTTTCAATTTTTTTATTCGATTTTTTTCAGTATATTGCATCACCGGCAAACCGAATGAAAACACACACTGACATTACAGCATTCATCGAACTTCCTGCTCGGGATTTTTCCCCGGACCATCAGCCAAATACCGTCGAATATTGGCTTCGCAGTGATTTCAGGCTGATGCCCCGGGAAAAGCCCGCGAGCAAAAAAGTATTTAATTCTCTTTGAGCACCTTCCAGGTAATTCCTTCAATTGCAGCATCCACAAGCGGTTCAATGATTCCTTCCAGATTCTTTTCATGCCGCTCGATCACTTCAAGCTTCGGTTTCGTAACCGGATGCTTATCCACAAATATCGTGCAGCAATCCTCAAACGGCTGAATGGATGTCTGGAAGGTACCGATTTTTTCGGAATACTCCACAATCTCCTGCTTATCCATGCCGATCAACGGCCGGAAAACAGGCATCTTCACCGCATCATTGATCACGCAAAGGCTCTGCATAGTCTGGCTGGATACCTGACCGATGGATTCTCCCGTCACAATAGCCTGGCACTCTTCTGCTTCCGCCAGTTTTTCGGCAATCCGAAACATGAAACGCTTCATGATGATCGTCAGTTCATCATGCGGGCAGTTGTCATAGATGGCCAGCTGGATCTTTGTAAAGTCAACAATTCCCAGACGAATGGGACCCGCATACCCCGAAACAATGGTCCCGAGCGTCTCCACCTTTTCCAAGGCACGAAGGGATGTATATGGCGGAGAATGGAAATAAACCGCCTCCATCTCGACGCCTCTCTTACCGGTCATATACAGCGCCACGGGGCTGTCAATTCCGCCTGACAGAAGGGCAATCGCCTTTCCGTTTGTACCGACCGGAAGTCCGCCCGGTCCGGGAAGGACCATGGAGTAAACATAGATCTGATCGCGAATTTCCGCGGTGATGAGAACATCCGGGGTATGTACATCCACCCGGAGCCCCTCCGATTCATATTCCTGCAGAAGATCCCCGCCGATCTCCGCCGCAAGATCCATGGAATTTCCGGGGAAATCCTTATCACAACGTTTTACAAACATTTTAAAGGAAAAAGCTTTATTCGGGTGAAAAGCCGCCACATGGCGGATCACCGCATTCGAAAGCTCTCCTCTCGTCTTTTCTCCGACCGTTACCGGACATACACCGGTCACGCCAAACACCTTTGTTAAAATACCGACAGCCTCGTCGTAATCATACTCCGTATCGGGCGCTTCCACGTAAATCCGCCCGTAATCCTTTCTGACACGGAAATCACCGAGGTGTTTCATCCTGTTCCGGATATGCTTCATCAGAATATCTTCAAAAACATATCTGTTCTTTCCCTTGATGCCGATTTCGGCATATTTGATCAAAAACATTTTAATCTGATTCATTGTTCTTACCTGTTTTCCTGATTCAAAACCATCTGTTTGTTATTTCCGCCATTATCCGGCGAATATGCACCGGGTCAGCTCCTGCGGTAATGCCTTAAGGCCGGAACCACATTACTGAGCGTGTCGATCGTGTACTGTATTTCTTCCTCCGTATTGTCAGACGAAAGACTGAACCGAAGAACACCGTTATTCTCCTCTTCCGTTACGCCCATTGCCTGAAGGACAGGACTTCCCTTTTTCTTTTTGTGGGATGAGCAGGCGGAGCCGGCGGATACATAGATTCCGGCATCCTCCAGCGTATGGAGCAGCACCTCTCCTCTTACACCGGGAAACTGCAGACTGACAATATGCGGTGCCTCACCGGACAGAGAACGTACTTCCGGCAATGTGAGTGCCCCCTCAATCAATTTATTCTTCAGCATACTCATTTTTTCAGTATCTTCAGCAAAATGGGAAAAGGTAATCCGCACCGCCTCGCCAAGCCCGGCTATTCCGGGTACGTTCTCGGTTCCGGAACGTAAATCCCCCTGCTGTCCGCCGCCAAAGAGGATCGGCCTGATCAGCGTTCCCTTTTTCACATACAGGAAACCCACGCCCTTCGGACCATGGAGCTTATGACCGCTGACAGACATAAGATCCACACCGAGTTCCTTCGGAATGACGGGAATCTTTCCGTAGGCCTGTACCGCATCGGTGTGTACTCGAATTTCCGGCGAAAAGCCATGCACCAGCGAAGCAATCTCTTTCACCGGCTGCACCGTACCGATTTCATTATTCACCAGCATGCAGGACACCAGGATCGTTTCTTTTCTGAGTGCCTCTTTTACCGCATCCGGATGGATATGTCCGGTTTCATCCGGCTCCAGAATGGTTACCTCGAATCCTTCCTGCTGAAGATGCTGCACCACGCGAAGAACGGAGGGATGCTCAATCGCAGTTGTGATGATATGATTTCCATACCGCCTTCTGGCCATTGCCGTTCCGATGATGGCCATGTTATTGGATTCCGTTCCGCCGGAGGTATAAACAATCTCACTTTTATCAGCCCTGAGTGTCTTCGCAATCTGTTCCGTGGCCGCTTTCAGAGCATGCTCAGCCGAGAGCCCTGCCCTGTGCATGGAGGATGGATTCCCATACTCCTCCGTCATCATACGGCTCACAATCTCCGCCACCTCGGGAAAAGCTCTTGTTGTTGCTGAATTATCTAAATAAACTTCCATATTTTACCTTAAATAAACTATTTTTTCTTTAAACAAAACTGCATTCATCTAACATACATTTATATCGATGCTCCGCCCATATCCTTCCTTAAACGGCACATAAATATTTATTCATCCTCTTCGAGCTGAAATGCAATAAGCGAAAGAATATAAAGACCCGCTGTCTCCGTCCGCAGGATCCGGTGACCGAGCGTCATCAGCTCTGCTCCCGCCTCTTTTGCGAGAGCAATCTCCCGATCCGCAAAACCACCCTCCGGACCGATAAAGACAGCAATCGGTCTTCCCGGACGTAAATCGGCGAGCAGCTTCCGGGAATATGCAATCCCCTCCGCATTTTCATAAGGGAGGAGGATGACCGCCCCGCGATTCTTTGCATCCTCCAGCGCCTCCGCAAAGGTCATAACAGGACCTGCCTGCGGGATGATTCCACGGCCGGACTGTTTGGCAGCTGCTTCCGCGATCCGTGCAAAACGTTCCACTCTCTTTTTTTTCTTATTCGCATCCAGACGGATAACCGAACGTTCCATTTCCACCGGAATGATCCGGGCCGCCCCGATCTCAACCGCCTTTTGGATCACGAGATCCATCTTTTCGCCCTTGGGAAGTCCCTGATACAAGGTGATTTCCGCCGGAAGCTCGGCAAAATTCTCGCGGATATCCTCCACCGAAGCCCTGACATATGCTTCCGTCATCTCCGTGATCCTGCAGAGATAATCCCTTCCGGAGCCGTCTCCGACAAGGATTTCATCACCTACCGACAGCCGGAGAACACTCCTGATATGCGTCACATCCTGCCCGGTGATCTCCACGTCCGCATCCGGGCGATAGTCTATATAAAATCTGTGCATTTCAAAGCTCCTAAATACACTCAAACGATATATTTATTCTACCCACGGATAACCTGCCAAACAAAAATTGAATTTGTCAAAGAGAATCATCCACCTTGCAATAAGCAGTTTTACTTCCTTGCAATAATAGAAACCCACTCTCCAAGATGGCAGGTTTCGATGATTTGAAACCCATTTTCCCGGATTGCCGCAGCGGTCTCCGCTTCCTTTGTATCGAGGATACCGGAAGTGATCCATATGCCGCCCTCTTTGATGTACGGTGAGATCACGCCGGCCAGGGGAATGATCACATCCGCCAGAATATTGGAGAGAACTATATCATATTCCCTCTGTGCAACGGAATCGCTGCCTGCCGTCAGCTGATAAGCATCATTGAGGCCACCCGTTCCGGCACCCTTCAGCCGACCGGATTCATCTACCTTTTTCTCACCGATCGGATTTCCGGAAAGGAGATTCCCGGTCGTAAAGATGATTCTATCCTCCTCGAGGCCGTTCACCGCAGCATTTTCCGCAGCCGATATTTCCGCCTGCGGATCAATATCCAGGCCATGTACAAAGCCGGCACCGGTCAGCGCCGCTGCAATGGCAAGAATGCCGCTGCCGCTTCCCACGTCAAATACGGCCTCCCCGGGCTGAAGGTATTTCTTCAGTGCCGAAAGGCATAATTTTGTTGTTTCATGGCTTCCCGTACCAAAGGAAAGCACCGAGGAAATCCGGATGAGTGTTTCATCTTCCGTATGCTCCGGTACTTCCTCCCATTCCGGGACGATCAGATAACCGTCATGATGGATGGGTTGGAAATACTGTTTCCAGTTATCCTGCCATCCGGCATCATCATCCGTATCTTCAATTGTGATAGTTCCGCTTCCAACGGGCAGGAACTGAGAAAGGCGGGCCAGCTCAGAAGCTGCCTCCGCCTTTATCTTCTCAGCAATCTGACCGGATGGAAGGAAACAGGAAACCAAAGCCGATCCGTCGTCAGGTACATCCATCAGCGGAATATCCACAAACATGGCAGAAAGTTCCTCTTCGGAAAGAGGTACATGATCTTCGATGAGTACACCTTCCGCACCATGTTCATTCAGGAACTCACTGATCAGATCTACCGCTTCGGTCGTGGTTTCGATCGTTAGCTTTTTCCAGATCATTCTCGCGTCCTTTATTTATTTCTGAAGCCTTTTTTCTTCTTGTGATCGCCAAAGGAGAAGCCGCCTGCGGAATCCGTAGAGGAACGTGCCACAACCTGCGGTGAGGATGCATTCTCATACTGATTCAGGATGCTCTTCTGCTCATCCGTCAGATTCTCGGGAACCTGAACGATCAGCGTTACAAAGTGATCACCGCGTACCTGCTTATTTCTAAGCGTAGGAACACCTTTACCACGAAGCTTAACCTTTGTATTGGTCTGTGTACCGGGCTGGATATCGTAGCTATAGGGACCATCGATGGTATTCAGCGTGATCCGTCCGCCAAGAGCAGCCTGTGTAAAGGAAATCGGCTCTGAGGAATACAGATCATAGCCCTGACGACTGAACGTCGCATGCTTATCCACGAGGATTGTTACCAGAAGATCGCCTCTTTCACCGCCGTTGATACCCGGCTCACCCATGTCACGAAGACGGATACTCTGACCATTATCGATACCTGCCGGTACCTTGATCTGAATGGTCTTCTTACTCTTCACATAACCGGAGCCGGCACAGTTGGAACACTTAAACCTGATGATCTTACCGCTTCCCTGGCAGTCGGGACAGGTCTGTACCGTCCTGGCCATACCAAAGAGGGACTGCTGGGTGTATACCACCTGACCCTTGCCGGCACACTTATTACAGGTATCCGGGGGATGTCCGGGCTGCGCACCGCTTCCCTTACATACAGGGCATTCATCCTTCAGCGGAAGCTCAATATCTCTCTGCGTTCCGAATACAGCCTCCTCAAAGGATACACGTACCGTTGTACGGATATCCGCACCCTTGATGGGTCCGTTGGAAGCCCGCTGGCGGCCGCCGCCAAACATATCGCCGAAGATATCTCCGAAGATATCTCCCATATCGGCAAAATCGAAACCGCCAAAGCCGTCTCCGCCGGCACTCTGATCAAAGGCCGCAAAGCCGAACTGATCATATTTCCTTCTTTTATCGGGATCACTGAGGACGGCATATGCCTCGGAGGCTTCCTTGAACTTTTCCTCGGCTTCCTTATTACCCGGATTTGCATCCGGATGATATTTCTTAGCCAGAACACGATAAGCCTTTTTCAGATCATTCTCCGTGGCGTTCCGTTCAACGCCCAGGACCTCATAATAATCTCTTTTTTCTTCAGCCATACTGTCTCACCTTAGATTTCCTTGAAATCACCGTCAACCACATCGTCGGAATAATCAGGAGAACCTGCGCCTGTACCGGCATTGGCACCGGGGCCGGACTGCTCATACAGTTTGGAGAACAGATTCTGTGCGGATGTCATAAGAGTTTCCTTGCCGGCCTTCAGCTTTTCAACATCATACTCGGACAGATTATCGATATCCGTTCCCTCGATGATAGTCTTCAGAGCCTGAAGATCATCTTCAACCTTCTTCTTGTCTGCTTCCGGAAGCTTGTCGCCGACTTCGTTCAAAGCCTTCTCTGTCTGGAATACGATAGCATCTGCATCATTCCGTACCTCAACGCCTTCCTTACGCTTCTTATCAGCCTCAGCGTACTCAGCAGCTTCCTTCATTGCCTTGGCAATATCTTCCTCGGAAAGAGATGTACCGCTGGTGATGGTGATGTGCTGCTCACGGCCTGTACCCAGATCCTTTGCGGAAACATTTACAATACCGTTTGCATCGATATCGAAGGTAACCTCGATCTGCGGAACACCTCTTCTTGCCGGAGCAATACCGTCCAGACGGAAACGTCCGAGAGACTTGTTATCCTTTGCAAACTCACGCTCGCCCTGTACAATGTTG
>CACYDN010000068.1 GCA_902773185.1 uncultured Lachnospiraceae bacterium
AGCGCATTCTTGATGCTGGCTTCAAAATAACCGTTTTCCGTTTCCTTCTTGGCCGCCGGGAACGCAAAGAACCGCTTTGCGCAGATGTCCTGGATGGAATCGATCACGCGTTCAAAATTGCCCGTCGGCTGGTAGTTCTGCATCATCTTTTCCAGCGTGACAAGTTCCCGAACCATGCCGGAATCCTGTTCACAATGACCGAAGCCCGCTGCACCGATGATGTCAATGGTCTTGAAGGGACCATACTGTTTCTTATAGTTTTCAATACGATTCAGCAGATTCTGATTGATCTTATTTTTGATTGCCTTAACCACAACCGGCACATTCTGCTCGAAAACAGAAAGCTGCCGCGGCAACGCGCTCCGAAGATTGTCTCTTCTCTTCTTGATATCTTTATAGTTCGGCTTGCTGAACTGGCCCGGGCGGATCAGTTCGTTGATCGGCAGATCAATATCATCACCCGGCTGGCCGGACAAGAATGCCCGGATTTCGCCAAAGGTTTCCTGTGTATCTCTTTCGGAATCCGCACCCTCCAACGCGGGCTCATGCAGTTTCTCGTAAGCCTCTTTGAAGATATCATACTCACAGATGTTCTCAATCTCCGGCACGGGAATCTTATAATCGGACTGATTGGCTACCTTAAAGCCGCCCTTTTCACTCTTCCGGAAGAAGAAATCCCTGAGAAGGCTTCTGCCCTCTTCCGCGTAAACATCGTTGGATCCCACATATTTAAACTGAACCAGCTTTGACAGGAAATACGCCACATCGCTGCAGATGATGTTCTCCGGCACATATCCGGAGGAATCCTTCCGGCCGCTGCAGAGAATGCAGGAATCAAAAATGTTTTCCTTCATGCTGAGGCGCCGCGCATTGCTTTCGAACACATAGCTCTTGTCCAGCTCCTTCAGACGCATCCATTCGGATACCTCTTTCAGCGTTGCGTAGCCGTTGGCCAGCATCAGCTGCTTCTTTTCCACATCCGCATCGATCTCCGCATTGCCGAAAAGCACATCCGGCGTCAGAAGACATCCGCCGATCCGGAAATTCTCCCAATGCTTGGATTTAGCGTAAGCCCTGATATTGTAAGCCACATCTCCGAGGATACCGCTGCCCGTTCCGCCGCTGGTTCCGGTGATCAGAATGACATCCACCTTTCCGGAAGCGGATTTCTGATGCAGATCATCCAGCTTCTCGAAACAGATCATGCGCATGTCCTCGTATGCATTGGAGAACATGAGCCGGCCGATCTGCCGGTTTCCTTTTGCGCCATCCGTACCGATGTTAAGATGCGGGAAGTCCGGACGCATCCAGCGGCAGATGGTTTCCTGCACCGGCTGTCCGTCGATACCCGTTTCAAAAATATTCTCGAGATTCGGGCGGTAGATGCTGGCAACTTCCAGTGCATTCAGCCCGTCTCCGTCCATACTGTTCTTGATGGTTTCTTCCATTTCAGGAATATCGGAGTCGATCATCATAAAATGAATATTATTTTCCTGACGGATCCGGCCGCTGAGCATCTTTTTCAGTGCCGTTACCACCTTCCGTCCCATGCCGCCAAGGCCAAGGTAGAGAATATCTCCGTTAAACCTTTCCTCGCCGCTTTCTTTGCCAAAGATCCTGATATCCCGCAGCCGGCTAAATTCTTCCTTTTGCGTTTCCAGTAAGATCATCTTTCTTCCTCCGATCTTTTCCTACTCCACATTTTATAATCATTTTCTACTCTGTATAACGACTCCACAAATAGCAGTATGCCTGCGTCCTTGCTGCGAAGCGCGCGGTCTTGAGGAGATCACGGATTTCCTCCCGGGTGTACCAGGCTGCTTCGATTTCCTCGAAAGCGGAATCACTCGTTTGGATTTCGCCGTCACAGACGCCTACCACACATACATTCATTTCATTGGAAAACCCGACCGCGCTGTAGCTTTCGCCGATCTTATCGCGGATTTCCAGAAGCCTGAGACCTGTTTCCTCACGAAGCTCACGTTCGGCCGCTTCCTCCGGTGTTTCCCCCGGATCGATCAGCCCCGCCGGAAAATTATAAACCCAGTCTCCAACGGCCATCCGGTACTCCCGGTTCAGGAGGATCCGCTTTCCGTCCGCGGAGTGCATCATCAGTACCACCGCATCCGGACCTCTTCCATTCAGCCGCTCGAGACTGTCAATACCCTTGTCCCGGCTGATCATTTCATATATTTTTTCCTGTCCATCCTCCGTCTCATATTGAATATCATACCGATGGATGAACCGGCCGCTTTCCTTTTTAATAATCCCCTTGAATTTCATATGCCATTCTCTTTCATGATCTGACGGGTTCAAACAGAAGCCCTATCCTATTATCATGAAATAATTCAGCCCGTTTGTCAACTCTCAAAATCGATTGAGCGGCGGATATTCTCCATTTCATCGTCCATCGCCGCCAAAGTCCCGGCACAGAGCCGGAGCTTATCATAGATTTCCTCCGGATTTTTCAGATGTTTTTTATACCGAAGCTTATGATCCACCGACGCCCAGAAATCCATGGCGATGGTCCGGAACTGCACCTCCACCTTCATGTGGCGCTTTCCCTCGGCCAGGAAGATCGGGATATCCAGCAGCATATGCAGGCTGCGGTACCCATTGGCCTTCGGCTTCTCAATATAATCCTTTCTCGAAATAAGGAGCACATCATCCTGCCGGATCAAAAGATCCGAAAGCTTATAAATGTCCTCTTTAAAAGAGCAGATCACCCGAATCCCGGCAATATCAAAAATCTGCCGCTCCATGGCAGCGCAGGTCATTTCTATGCCGCGGCTCTGCATCTTTTCCACAATACTCACCGGCTTTTTCAGCCTGGTCTCAATGGACTCGAACGGATTACGGTCATACTGCAGGGAAAATTCCGCATCCAGCACCCGAAGCTTCGTCTCGATTTCCATGATGGCGCAGGTGTAGTAGGTCATGAGTTCCGTGAACTCCTTTGACCGGGAAAAGGTTTTGGCAAGCTGCTCTAATTCACTGATATTTTTTCCTTCTGTCGCTGACATGGAGCGGCTCCTCTTTCTTATAACTCATTATCCTGCCTGATCTGGGCAACCTTGTTCCTGTACTCCTTCGGTGTCATGCCCATCACACGCCGGAACGTGCTGATGAAATAGCTGTGCGAAGAGAAGGACAGATCAGCCGCAATCACATGACTGGGTTTATCCGTAAACTGCAGGAGCCAGCAGGCCTCCGTAATCTTCTTCGAACGGATGTAAGCGCTGACCGTCTGCCCAACCTCTTTCTTAAAGAGCTTGGAGAGATAGGTTTCGTTCAGATTGACCTTCTCTGCCAGATGGGAAACCGTCAGATTGCTGTGAAGATTCGCATTGATATACTCAATACAGATTGCAATCTGTTTGGAATGGGCTTTTACGCTCTGGTTCTTTGCCATGCAATCCGAAAAATAAAGTGACATTTCCTTCTGCAGTGCATAGATTTCCTCCGGCGTTTTCAGCCTGTCGGCATGCTGGATATAGGTATCACTGATCTTGTAAGCAAGTGCCTGGTCCATCCCCGCCTGAATACAGAACCGCGTCACCAGAGCTGTCATGGAGACAAAGTGATACATGGCGTTCCGGACTGCATTCGGAGACAATACCCCGCGAACCTTCGCCGTAGGCTTCGGACCTCTGTCCCAGCGTTTTTTTACCTGCTCCGTGCGTCCCTGCGCAACCAGCTGATAGAATTCTCTTTCTTTTTCATAGGGCGGGTGTCTGTCTTCGTTTTCTTTTTCTTTAAAAACTTCCTGCGTAATTTCTCTTTCAATCTGAGTCATAGGCGCCTCCCCTCTCAGGTGTTCTCACATCCAATTCTTATTAAACGGATCATGTCTAAACTCACGGCACCGATATTTCGGATCAATAGCCGGATATCCGAAAAACGGTCGTGTTGGAAATTAGCGAAAGATAATTGTAATAAATCGCAAAATCCTTGTAGCGGATTCATAGAGAGTAGCCTATAATTTATTACATCATCAATACTTTTAACCTTCACAAGGTAAAGGGGCGAATTCAAACGGATTCGTCCCTTTATCCGTTTATGTGCTATACTTCATTATACTCTTTTTCCCCTCTCCGGGGCAACCCTTTTTCCTTCTATTTTTGCTTAATTCTCTATATTTCTATACGACACATTCTTTCATTCGTCATTATTTCGATTCTGCCGGATTTTCGGTTTTTTCCGATTTCTCCGTTTTATCGATTTTTGCGTTTTTTTCGACTCTATCGATCGGAATGCAGACCTGGAAGGTGATCACGCCGTCTTTCCAGAAAGCCCCGATTTTTCCGCGGAACATTTCCGTAATACTTTCTGCCATGGAAAGGCCGATCCCAAAACCTTTTTTCTCACTGTTATGGGACTGATCCTCCCGATAGAACCGTTCAAAGAACCGGCTGTAGTCCACTCCTGCGCCATCCGCATAATCATTGGCAACCGTAAGAACAGCCGTCTTTCCCTTCCGGGTCAGATTCACCCTGACCGTTCCTTTATCATCGCAGTATTTGGCTGCATTGTCCGTCAGGATGGATACCAGCTCCCGAAGACCCGAACGGTCTGCCAGAACATGAAGGCCCTTTTCCAGATTCTTTTCCAGATTCTTTCCGTCTGTACAGATGACGGCGCCGTACTCCTGAACCGCTTCCTCCGCTACCTCGGAAAAATCAACATCGCTGAGCGTGATCTGTTCCTTTTCCTGCAGGCGGGACAGCACGACCAGACGGGATATCAGCTCGGACATCCTGCTTACCTGCTTCAGCGTGCTCTCCGTCCACTCATTCTTTCCTTCCATCATCTCAATCACTTCCACGTTGGCTGAGATCACGGCCAGCGGTGTTTTCAGCTCATGGCTGGCATTGGTGATGAACTGCTTCTGCGCCTGGATATTATTTGCCATCGGTTCGATGGCCTTCCGCGCCGCAATGGAAATGATCAGGATAAAGAGCAGAAGACTTGCCAGACCGACAGTGAGCGAAAACCGCAGCAGATTGTGGCTTGCCATCATCCGCGGGGTAAAATTGAGAACTGCCAAATCGTAAAATCCGTTCTCATTCCTGCGCCTCATATAGCAGTAGGTAGTTTTTCCCATACGAATCAGGCCCCGGTAATCATCTCTCTTCATTACCTTCTTTACCAGTTTATCCACATCTTCCTGTTTCAGAGACGCAATGAAATCCATATTCATCATTATGATTGAATCATCCCCGTCTACTATGGCATAAAAATACCTTTCCTCGAACTGAGAGTCCTCGGTAAAGATTATATCATGCATCCAAACCTCGGATTGCGATGCAGGAAGGAATCCTTCATTATCCAGAATCACCTCCAGGGTCTGATAGCTCTCATAAAGGTTATTGTAATAATTAATACCGTTCACCAGGCCAAGGACAATGAATAGAACAACGACCACGGCAATGCCGGCGATCATGATGAATTTCAATTTCATTTTTTTGATCATGTTCTTTTCCTCCTTATGTCAGACTGGTAATTCAGATATTATCCCGGAATTTCATCATTGGCTCCGGCTCTCATTTCAGTCGGCCGTCCGGCAGACTGTACGGAGCATTTTACAATATGACCGTCATGCGGTAGCTCCCGCCCGGATTCCCCTCAATTTCCACCTTTCCCTGAATGGACTGGATTTTGCTCTTCAGGAAAGATACGTATACCCAGACAATGCCGGGATCCGCCTCCGGTTCATCCTTCCACACATGCCGAAAGAGTTCCTCGGTAGTAAGTTCCTTTCCCGCATTTTTCATAAAGAGCTCCATCATCTGCGCTTCCTTATTGCCCAGACGCACGGCATTTTCCGCCCGAAGCTCCAGCTGCTGCGTATCCAATGTGATGCCGCCAAAGCTGAACTCCTTTGGTGTGTAGCCTTCTGCCCGGCGGAGGATGGAGCGGATTCTGGCCAGAAGCTCCGTCATAGCGAAGGGCTTGGCCAGATAATCATCGGCGCCGGCATCCAGGCCCGCTACGCGGTCATCGATTTCTGCCTTTGCCGTAAGCATCAGAACCGGCGTATTGTCGCCCGCCGCCCGAAGCTCCTTTAGTGCTGTGATGCCGTCCTTCCGGGGCATCATAATATCAAAGACCATGCAGTCGTAGTTTCCCGCCGATGCATGCTCCACGGCCTCCTGACCGTCGTATACCGGATCCACCTCATAGCCCTTATGGGACAGCACCGCTACAAGGGCGCGGGAAAGATCCTTTTCATCTTCTGCAAGTAATATCTTCATTTTTATTCTCTTTTCTATTTACTTCGGTCTATCCGATCATCTGCTGTTCTTTCTCCCGCCCGGGCAGACTGTTCGATATTCATTCGCCCGCACGGATCAGCTCGCGGATCGTCTGCATGGAAATATCACAGGATGCCAGTTCATCCGCACAACGCTTCAGCTCCGCCACCAGAAGCTGCTGGCTGGGGATATTCTTCTTATACTTCATCCGGTGCTCCAGACTCGCCCAGGTATCCATGGCGATGGTTCTGATCTGCACCTCGACGAGGTAGATGCCGGGGCGCCTTCCCTCAACATCCGGAAACGGCACCTCCATGGAAAGGATCATATGGTAGCTCCGATAGCCGTTTTCCTTGGCATGGCGGATATAATCCTTTTCCCGGATCACCTCACAGTCCCCGAAAGCCTTAATCTCATCGACGAGCTTATAGATATCATCCACAAAGGAGCAGATGACACGAACGCCGATTCCGTCCTTCAGCTCCACGAGTGCGGAATGCGGGGTTTCCGGCAGATTCTTCCGCCTGCATTTCTCGCGCATGCTCTCCTCCGACTTGATCCGGCAGGAAAAATGCTCATAAAGATGTTCCCCGGTTTCCCGGAACACGCGATTATTGATGGTCGAGAGCCTCGCCTCCATGTTCTGCATCACATATTCCATGGTCTCCCGGTATTCGCCGTAAATGGAATCACTCATAGCCTTTCATCTTCCCTTCCTTGAACATCCGCATCATTTCGTTCGTCAGGCTGACACTGTTTGGCTGAAGCTCGATATCCTCCCGGCTGACCCACTCGGCATACTTCAGTTCATTCTCGTCCATGTGGATCTCACCGTCTCCGTCAGCCTCGCAGAAAAATCCGACAAGGATATCCTGCGCCATCCCCCAGGGCTGTGACTTGTAATACCGGATGTTTTTCACCTTCACACCGGTTTCTTCCCTGACCTCCCGCATCACGGTTTCTTCCAGAGTTTCTCCGATTTCCGTAAAGCCGGCAACCAGGGCGTTATGCTTATAGCCCTGCCGATATCTTGTGATGAGGAGCTTCTCCCCCTTCATAACCCCGACGATCACCGCCGGATTGATCCGGGGATAGATTACATTTCCGCAGGTGGGACACCGCATGGCCCGCTCCTTCGCGTCGACCTGAAGAGCAGCGCCGCATCTGCCGCAATAGCGGTTATCCGCATACCAGCGCCAGAGGTGATATGCCGTAAATGCCGCAAAGAGCTCTTTTCCGCCGCCGAGGATATCCCGTAGTTCCCGGACTGTCCGCCGGGTAAAACCACCTTCTAAGCGGTCCGGCGCACTGCAAAGATTCAGAAAGAACCTCCGGTCATCCAGTGAGAAGAGGTAAACAGGATTACTTGGATTTCCCACTTCTTTCTTTGTTGGGAACCCATTTTCTGCCATAGAGTCCTGCCTAATGAGTATCCTGCCTTGCTCATCAAAGACCAGCAGACAGTCTCCTTCCCGGATTTCATACGGAATAAAAGTATTATCCAGTTTGCTCGGACCAATATCCTGGATCATAGCCGTCCCCTCTCCTGCATCAGCTTATTGTACCATGCTTTCGCTTCGCGAAATCATGCATCTGCTTCGCAGATGTACGCTGCTTCGCTCCGCTCGCATCGTGTATCCCTCG
>CACYDN010000069.1 GCA_902773185.1 uncultured Lachnospiraceae bacterium
GAGGAAAAGAAGCTTTCCGATGCATTTATGAAGGCACTCGTGACACAGGCGGTGGCAGGGGATAATGAACTGGTTGATTTTGTGCCCCGGTACGCCAACAATGCCATCACATTTGCACAGAATGATATGGGGAAGGATGCGACGATGATCACGGTCATCCTCTATATCCTGATCGTGGTGATCGCGTTTGTTTTTGGCATCACCATCAGCAATACGATCAGCAAGGAGGCATCGGTCATCGGTACGCTCCGTGCATCCGGTTATACCAGAGGCGAGCTTCTTCGTCACTACATGACGATGCCCGTGATTGTAACGCTCATCGCTGCGGCCATCGGTAATATTCTGGGATATACGCTCCTGAAGGGGGTTGTCGTGGCCATGTATTACAACAGCTACAGCCTGCCGACCTACGTGACGAAGTGGAATCCGAGTGCGTTTGTTCTGACAACAATCATTCCGGCAGTCCTGATGATCGTCGTGAATTTCTTTATCATCCGGAAAAAACTTAAGCTTTCGCCGCTTCGCTTTCTCCGGCATGATCTGGGCAGTCACAAGCGTTCCAAGGCAAGAAGGCTGCCGCGTTGGTCCTTTATGAAACGGTTCCGTCTCCGGATCATTTTCCAGAATATGCCGAATTACATCGTGCTGTTTGTGGGAGTATGCTTTGTCATGATCATGCTGGCCATGGCTGTCGGCCTGCCGGATACGCTTTCGAATTATCAGGACAGAGCAGTGGATATGATGATTGCGAAGCATCAGGTCGTACTAAAGAGTACGGAGGATGAAGAAGGAAATCCGATCATAACGGATACGGAGGATGCGGAAATCTTCAGCATGCATGAGCTGCTCCGCAAATCGGATACACACGATGAGACGGTCAGCGTCTATGGTTTCCAGCCGGATAGCCGTTATATGACTATTCCGGAAGGTCTTGCCGAAGGAGAGGCAGTCATTTCCTCAACCTTTGCGGAAAAGTATAACCTGAAGAAGGGTGATACACTCCGGTTGGAGGAAAAATATGAGGATAAATCCTACAGCTTCCGCGTGGCCGGCATAAAGGATTATGAAGGCAGCATCGCTGTTTTCCTGCCGAATGAAGAGTTTAACCGGGTATTCGGTCTGGAGGCGGGAAGCTTTAACGGCTATCTTTCCGATACCGGAATCGAGGATATTGACGAAGAGTATATTGCGATGGAAATCACGGAGGAGGATGTCCTGAAGATTTCCAACCAGCTGGATCACTCCATGGGAAATTATATGGTTTACTTCCAGTATCTCTGCATACTGCTTTCCGTTGTCCTGATCTACCTGCTGACGAAGCTGATCATTGAGAAGAACGAGAATGCAATCTCCATGGTGAAAATCCTGGGCTATGAGCCGAAGGAAATCGCCTCGCTGTATCTTCTTTCTACAACAGTTGTGATGCTGCTCTGGACGTTTTTGGGACTGTTTGTCGGCTATTTCGTGATCAAAATCATGTGGGGGATCATCCTGATGCAGATGGATGGCTGGTTCACCTATTACACAAGCCCCATCGGTTTTGTGAAAATGTACGCCTTCGTGATGATCGGATACTTCATCGTTATGTTCATGGATTATCGCCGGATCAAGCGGATTCCGATGGATGAGGCGCTCAAGAACGTGGAATAAGGTAAAAGAAATAGAAAGAGTAAGAAAGTAGAATAAGAACAACAAAAAACCGACAGGGTAATCGTTTTCTCTGTCGGTTTTTTCTACATATTCGTTATAACTTCATTACAGCATTTCCGGATAAGGATTCCGGTCCAGACGCTTTTCAAACTCATCTACGGGCAGAGCCATATCGAAATAGAATCCCTGGGCAATCGGACAGTTATTTTCCCGCAGAATTTCAATCTGCTTCTTTGTTTCGACGCCCTCTGTGATACAGTCAATACCGATATCTCTGGCGATGGCGACAACGTGTTTATACAGCATACTGGTAACAGCTGCTTCATCATCATTACTGATCGGAAGCAGAGACCGGTCAATCTTCAGAACATTCCAGGGGATGGTCCGGATCAGATTGAGGGAAGAGTAGCCGTTGCCGAAATCGTCGACAGAGGTGGATATGCCGCTATGCTGCAGGCCTGTAACGACACGGGCCAGATCGCGGAAGGCCACATCCGTTGTGGTCTCTGTGAGCTCAATCTCAATATATTCATGGGGGACCTGATGCCGGTCGATCACTTCGAGAATATGGGTAAGCAGATCGGCATCCACAAGGTTCTTCCGGGACAGATTCACAGATATCCGGACAACCTGACGACCTTCGTCAAGCCAGCGTCGGATATCCCGGCAGACTACATCCAGAATGCAGAAGTCCAGCTTGCAGATATCCATATTCATTTCCAGAACGGGAATGAAGTCCATGGGCATGATCCAGGTGCCGTCATGATTCCAGCGGCAGAGCGCCTCGGCACCGACGATTTCGCCCGTGTGTACGTTTACCTTCGGCTGATAGAAGGCATGAAATTCATTTGTTGTAAGAGCACTTTGGAAGCGTCTTCTGACCTGCAGAACCATCTCGCGGTTGGTAAACAGCTTTTCATCATAGAAAACAACATCATCATCCTGCATCTTTGCCAGCTGGATGGAAGGATATACCGTTTCCATGATCTGACCGGGGGTGAGAAGCTTATAGCCCTCCGGTACCGGGAATACGCCGGCACGGGCGGAAAGCATAACCCGGTAAGTGTCTGTCGGGTCATCGCTGTAGGTGACCGGTGTACCGGCAAGGATTTTCAGGACAGAGTCCTGAAGACTGCTTTGGAAGATCATGATAAAATTGTCGCCGCCCATCCGGCAGATGACACCCTGATCACCGATTTCTTCTTCCAGCCGGTTAAAAAAACTACGGAGCGCAAAGTCCGCGCAGTTTCGGCCGATATCCTGATTGATCAGGGAAAAATGTTTCAGATTAAAACAGAGAACGGTATTGCCGTATAACTGTCCGTTGTCCATGATCCCTTCCACATACCTCAGAAAGGTTCGGAGGTTGGGGTAGTTGTCGCTGTCATAGAAGGCCAGCTGATATACGGATCTCTGCAGACGGTTCCTGGCCACAAAAGCAAGGAGCATGCGGAGAACAATATCGATTTTCTCAAGTTCGTCATCGGGGAAGGGAGGTGCATCGTTTGCAACATACAGGGTACCGATGATCACGGCGGAAGCGGGAGTGATGACTCTTCTCCGGAGCAGCACCTTTTCCCCTTTTCCGGTATCGCGGTCGATCAGTATTTCTCCCTTTTTCTCGGCTTCGAGTTTGGGGCTCAGATAGAACTCGGTCACGCCTTTTTCCAAATGAAAAAGCTCACAGAATTCGTCGAGATAACCGACAAAGGTTTCCCGGCTGAAATCTGTCGCACGGCTGGAATGATCGATCAGCTTTTCCAGAAGCTTGAAATATTTTTTCTCTTTCTGTCCGTCCATTCAGCTTCCCCTCTGAGGTATAAAAAAGTAAAAACCTTCTCACTTACAGTATTTCACATTTATAGTAGGGTGTCAACAAAGAATAATAATAATTAGAGATAAACAGAGTAAAGATTTTGTCGATGATAAGTACAAATATCGATGGAAAATAGAGTGGAATCTTGGTACAATTATTGTATTGATCTCTAATGTATGGGGAGGACGAAGGATGAGCAAATATATCATGGCTTTGGATGCCGGAACAACGAGTAACCGGGCAATCGTTTTTGATCATGAAGGGCGGATGGTCTCTGTCGCCCAGAAGGAATTTAAACAGATTTTTCCCCAGCCGGGCTGGGTGGAGCATGATGCAAATGAAATCTGGTCAACCATGCTGGGCGTCGCCGTGGAGGCGCTGGCGAAGTCCGGCGCATCGCCGAAGGATATAGCCGGTATCGGGATCACCAACCAGCGGGAGACGACCATCGTCTGGGACAAGGAAACCGGAGAACCGGTATACAATGCGATTGTCTGGCAGTGCCGCAGGACATCCGAATTCTGTGACAGTCTGAAGGCAAAGGGATATACCGATATGATCCGGGAAAAAACGGGACTCGTGATCGATGCCTATTTCTCCGCGACCAAACTTGCATGGATTCTGGACCATGTGCCGGGGGTGCGGGAGCGTGCGGAAAAGGGGGAGCTTCTCTTTGGAACCGTGGATACATGGCTTACCTGGAAGCTGACCCATGGCAGGGTGTTCGTGACGGATTACTCCAATGCTTCCCGGACCATGATGTACAATATCCGGGAGCTTCAGTGGGACGATGAGATTCTGGCACTTTTGGGAATCCCGAAGTGCATGCTTCCGGAGGTAAAGGATTCCTCTTCGGTTTACGGGCTTTGTTCCAAGCATGTATTGGGCGGTGAGATTCCGGTGGCCGGCATTGCCGGAGACCAGCAGGCGGCTCTTTTCGGCCAGCAATGCTGGGCCAGGGGAGATGCCAAGAATACCTACGGAACCGGTTGCTTCCTTCTGATGAACACCGGAGATACGCCGGTCTTTTCGGAGAACGGACTGGTAACGACAATAGCCTGGGGCATTGATCAAAAGATTACCTATGCCCTGGAGGGGTCGGTCTTTATTGCCGGTGCGTCCGTTCAATGGCTCCGGGATGAAATGCGCCTCGTTGACAGCGCGGAGGATACCGAGTATATGGCAACGAAGGTGAAGGATACCAACGGCTGTTATGTGGTTCCGGCCTTTACCGGTCTCGGTGCACCGTACTGGAACCAGGATGCACGTGGGACAATCGTCGGCATCACCCGCGGCGTGAATAAATATCATATCATCCGGGCAACGCTCGAATCCATTGCTTATGAAACCTCGGATGTTCTTACGGCTATGGAAAAGGATTCGGGAGCACGCCTCCGCCAGCTGAAGGTGGATGGCGGGGCATCTGCAAATAACTTTCTGATGCAGACGCAGGCGGATCTGATCGATTGTGCGGTCATCCGGCCGCAGCTCAGGGAGTCCACGGCGCTCGGTGCAGCCTTTCTGGCCGGTCTTGCGGTCGGATACTGGAAATCCGCGGAGGAGCTTCATCAGACTGCTGTAATTGACCGTTCTTTCCACCCGGAAATGTCGGCTGAGGAGCGGGAAAAGAAGCTGGCAGGCTGGAAACGGGCAGTTGAGAGAGCATTTGACTGGTATGAAGCATAAATTGGACGAAGAAGTACCTGCCGGCTTATGCATCGAATGTGCGTAATTGTGCAGACGGAAAGAATACATGAAAAAAGAGAATAATCAAAAATACAAATACGATAGTGCTAAGCAGAGGGGGGGTGTACCTTCTGAAGTTTGGAAAGAAAGGACGCCCCGGGAAGAGGTGATCGAGGCACTGCCGCAGATTCAGGAAATCCTTCTCGGAATGATCCTGATGGTGGATAAAATCTGCAGGAAACATCATATCCAATATTTTTTGGGCGGCGGAACGCTTCTCGGCGCCGTAAGACACGGCGGATTCATTCCCTGGGATAACGATGCGGATCTGATGCTGACGCGGCCGGAATATGATCGGCTTTTGGCGGTTCTTCCGCAGGAGCTTCCGGCGGGGGTGTTTATCCAGAACTGTGAAACCGATCCATTGAATCACCAGCCTTTTATCAAACTCAGACTGGACGGAACGGTCTATTCGACGGAATTTACGGCAAAATATCCGGACATGCATAACGGGCTTTTTATCGATATTCTGGCGCAGGATATGACCGGTCCTTCGAAGTGGGCGAGAAAAAAGCATCTTTACGAGACGATGCTGGTCCGGTCTCTGGTGTTTCATAAGTGGGATAAATCTCCGGTCAGACGCGGTGTTTCCGACGAGGAGGATGCCGAAACGGATGATTTGGATCGGAAAGATGGCGGACTGTCCGGTGAAAACGGGCAGGGAAAAGCAAAACGAAAAAAGAAGCAAAAACTGAGATGGGATGAAAGAATCTGTACGATCCTGAAGGATATTCTTCCGCAAAAATGGCTGGACCGGAGAATAATGAAGGTGCTGGTCCGGTATCAAGGAAAGGATTACGGCTTATTATATGATGGGATGGGACGGAATATCGGCCGCGGCGCTTTCCCCGCAAAATGGCTGAGGGAGGATGTGCGGCTTCCGTTTCATGGTTACCGTTTGCCGGTACCGGAAGCATATGACCGGTATCTCACGTATTTATATGGGGATTACAGGACACCTCCGCCGGAAAAGGAGCGTGAGCTGGCGCACAGCATTCCGCATCTCTATCTGGGAAAGTATGCATCGTACCGTGTAGTGGACGATCCGGAACGCAAAATGCACGTGACAGAAGAAAAGTAATAAAAATTCAAAAAAACTTAATTTTCTTATTTACAAGACGAAAAAACTATATTATAATGGTCGAAGTTGATTGTTCGACGGTGAATACGGGAATTAGATGCCTATAATCTCATCCTTCGGAAACCGTACGGACGGAAAGAAAAAGCAATAAAAGAAAAAGGAGAGAAAAGTAATGTCATACGTTGATGAAGTTCTGGAGCTCGTCCAGAAGAGAGACAAGGATCAGCCGGAGTTTATTCAGGCAGTAACTGAGGTTCTGAATTCCCTTAGACCTGTAATCGAGCAGGATGAGGAGAAGTACAGAAAGCTTGCTATCCTCGAGCGCATCACCGAGCCGGATCGTCAGATCATGTTCCGTGTTCCGTGGGTAGATGATAACGGACAGGTTCAGGTAAACCGTGGTTTCCGTGTTCAGTTCAACAATGCGATC
>CACYDN010000070.1 GCA_902773185.1 uncultured Lachnospiraceae bacterium
AGCGCACTTCGCAGATTCAAAAGAAACTGCGCGAAGGCCGGTATTCAGCAGGAAATTCGCAAAAGAGAACATTACGAGAAGCCGAGTGTAAGACGGAAGAAGAAGTCTGAAGCTGCAAGAAAGCGTAAGTTCAAATAATGAAGATTATGATCGGATCAAAACGCGCCTTGCGTATTGGTCCGATTATTTTTTTATAACAAACGAGCAGAGGGAATACATGAGTGAAACGGTTACGATTCACGCGGATACCCACGAAATCCAGACGGTATTCGGAGAATTTGATAAAAACATTCGGAAAATTGAAGAAGTCTTTTCGGTAAGTACCTTTTACCGGGATGGCATCCTTACGATATCCGGTGAAAAGACATCTGCGGAGCAGGCAGGAACTGTGGTTCATGATCTTTTGCATCTGGCGAAGAACGGCAATGAGCTTTCGGATCAGGCGGTGGATTATGCCATTAAGCTTGCGGGTAACGGAGAAAAGGAAAAGGTCAGTGACCTTTCCGGTGACGGGGATGTGATCTGCCACACCATGACCGGCAGGCCTGTCAGACCGAAGACCCACGGGCAGAAAGCCTACGTGAGGGCCATTGACGAGAACATGATTGTCTTTGGTACGGGACCGGCCGGAACCGGTAAGACCTATCTTGCCATGGCAAAAGCCATTACGGCCTTCAAACGCGGGGATGTGGAACGGATCATCCTCACGAGACCTGCCATTGAAGCGGGAGAGAAGCTGGGGTATCTTCCCGGTGACCTCCAGAGTAAGATCGATCCTTACCTCAGACCGCTTTACGATGCCCTGTATGAGATCATGGGCGCCGAAAGCTTTCAGCGGAATGTGGAAAAGGGACTGATCGAAGTGGCGCCGCTCGCCTATATGCGCGGACGTACACTGGACCGTGCCTTTATTGTTCTGGATGAAGCGCAGAACACCACGGAATCCCAGATGAAAATGTTCCTGACCCGTATCGGCTTTGGTTCCAAGGCGGTTGTGACCGGCGATCTGACGCAGAAGGATCTGGGCGGAAACACGCAGTCCGGCCTTGAAACGGCCCTGAAGGTTGTGAAGGGAATCGAAGGCATTGCAGAGGTCGGTCTAACCAGTGTCGATGTCGTGCGGCATCCGCTGGTACAGAAGATTGTTGAGGCCTATGAGGTCTACGATAAAAAGAAGGCTGCACGAAATTCCGACAGGACGGATAAGCACGCAAACAAAAACAGGCGTTGAAAGAAATGGAAAAATCTGGTATGATAAACCTTGAAATTGAAGATGATTACGGTGTGGATAACCCTGAGGAGCTGAAAGGCATTTTGGAAGACGTTCTTGTGTCTTTTATGGAAATGCTGGAGGTTCCTTATTCCTGTGATGTCAGCGTCACTTTGACAGATGACGATTCCATCCGGGAGATCAACCGGGATATGCGCGAGATTGATAAATCCACCGATGTTTTATCCTTCCCGCTTCTCCCTTTTGAAACGCCCGGGGATCTTTCCCTTGCAGAGGCGGACAGGGCCGGATGCTTTGATCCCGATACTGGAAATCTTCTTTTGGGAGATGTTGTGATCTCCATCGACCATGTGAAAGCGCAGGCCATCAGCTATAACCACAGTGAAAAGCGAGAGATTGCCTTTCTCATGGCACACAGTCTGCTTCATCTTCTGGGATATGACCACGAAACCGAGGATGAACGGATAGAAATGGAAAAGCTTCAGGAAGAAATCCTGAATCGGAAAGGATACACAAGAGATGTACAGTAAAGTAAGAAAAGCAGGAGGAATTCTCCTTCTGGCCGGTATGATGATGCTGGCAGGCTGCGGAAAGAAAAAGGATAAGGCAGATGAGGCTTCTTATCAGGTTGAGCTGAAACCGATTGCAACTATGTCAAATGAACTGCCGCAGATCAAAGGAGAAACCCAAAAGGATCACAATGGTCTGGTTCAGAATGATATCAACGGTTCCTGGGTGAAGCCCGAGGAAGACAAAAACCGTTATATTGCCGTCATGATCAATAACATAGATGAGGCTATGCCGCAGTCCGGTATTGAGCAGGCGGATATCATTTATGAGTGTGTTGTTGAGGGCGGAATCACCCGTCTGATGGCTCTCTATTCCAATACCAAGGGTCTGGAAAAGATCGGCCCCATCCGGAGTGCCCGTCATTATTATGACCGTGCTACCATCGGTATGGATGCCATCTATGTACACGTTGGCCAGTCCATCTTCGCGGAAGCGGACTTTGAGAACTACCCGCTGATCGATGATATCAACGGATCCTACGATGGCGGCTTCTATCGTGATAATTCGCGTGTAGCTCCGCATAACTGCTATATTTCCGCAGATGCGATCGAAGAGCAGATCAAGGAGCATGAATATACCAGAACCAAGCGTTCCAATGCGGAAAGAATGTACCTCTTTAACGAAGAGGATACCGAGCTGAAGGATGGAAAGACAGCCAATAAAGTCACCTGTGCTTTCCACAGCGGTCGTCAGCCCTGGTTTGAATACGATTCCGCAACCAAGCTCTATAAGCGCTTCCAGTACGGCGAAGAGCAGATTGACGACCAGACCGGCAATCAGCTGACATTCAAGAACCTGCTGATCAAAATCTGTCCGTATCCGCTTGTGGAAGGTACCGAATCGATGATGGATCCCATCTGCGTCGGCAGCGGAACCGGCTATTATGCGACAGACGGAAAGATCATTCCCGTTACCTGGTCCAGACCGTATAACGAGTCTGTAACCCACTATTACAGAGAAGACGGTACCGAGATCATGCTGAACCCCGGAAAGACTTACATTACCGTATTCCCGGACAGCGGTGAGATTTCCTACGAATAGAATATCGTGATCGATGCCAAGTTATCCGGTGTTATTCGGTGTCGTTTTTCCTGCATTATAATGACGCGAAATACTTGTGTCTGAGAAGAGGAATCTGCCATGTCAGAGACACCCGAAATGAAGAATCAATATGATGTGATCATCATTGGCGGTGGACCTGCCGGTCTTGCCGCGGCCATAGAAAGCTCCCGTCGGGGGCTTTCTTCGGTTTTATTGGACAGAAATAAAAAAATCGGCAGGAAGCTCTATGCGACCGGAAACGGCCGCTGCAACGTGACGAACCATGTGATGGATGCTTCCTGTTATTACGATTCACCGTTTGCCGGGAAGCTTCTTGCAGATACTGTTCAAGCCGAAGGCGTTCCATTAAATGAATGGGTTCTCCGGTATCTAGCTTCCTTCGGTATTCCCTGTGTGGAAAAAAACGGCTATTATTACCCGATGTCCCTGCAGGCATCCTCGGTCGTCTGGGCGCTTTCGGATGCGGCCCGGCTTTCCGGTGTTACGATCCTGACGGAGGAAGAAGCGGTTTCCGTTCATTCGACTGTATTAAACACTGCGGAACATGTGTCGGAAAATACGCGGCAGGCTCAATCTGACAACGATAATACAGAAATTGATTTAGAAATTAACAAAAGGATCCACAGTGTAACGACCGCTTCCGGCAGTGTTTTCTGCGCGCCGAGACTCATCCTTGCCACAGGAGGGGCTTCTCAGCCTCATTTAGGCGCTTCAGACACTTTGCTGTGTACTTCACTGAAAAAAGGCTTAAACCTCGCATTTCGGCCGCTCAGGCCGGTTCTCGGTCCGATTCCGGTTCATGATATCCCGGATGAGCTCAGCGGTGTCAGGGTGCAGGGAAAGCTTACTGTGCCCGGTAACGGGCTGCATTCCGCTCCATATTCAGAATCGGGTGAAATCCAGTTTCTGACCTATACCTTATCCGGTATTGCCGCCTTTCAGGTATCTCCGCTGGTAAAAGCGGGAAGCCGGATTCAAATCGATTTCATGGAAAGAGTACCGGAAAAAACATTTCTGGATGCCTTCCTGCAGCAGAAGAGCAATGCACCGGACCGCAGGCTGTATGCTTTTTTAAACGGCTATCTGCCGGATAAGCTGGCGCTCTTTATGATCAATCTCATTGTTCCCGACGGCAGTAAACTTCTTTTGAAGGATACCACTACGGAAACCATTGTGGAGCTTTACCGGAAACTTAGTTGCTGGGAGGTTACGGTAATGGATGAGGTATCCATTGACCAGTCTCAGGCGTCTTCCGGCGGGATCCTGACGGATCAGATTGACGTTGCAAATATGGAATCAAGGGATTATCCCGGCCTTTATGTTACGGGAGAGCTGATGGATGTGCTCGGAAAATGCGGCGGCTACAATATCAGCTTTGCACTTCGGACAGGATATCTGGCGGGGAAGTATGCGGCATTGTCTAATCATAATCTGCCAAAAGGCTGATAAATGATCCGGTAATCCCGCCTGGTGAATTGCTAAGCAATATGTGATGATGAAGATATTACCGGTAAACGAAAAAATAAAGGGATACAACTATGGAATATACAATACTGATCGTGGAAGATGAAAAAGAAATTGCGGACCTTCTGGAGGTCTATCTTTCCAATGAAGGGTACCATGTGCTCAAAGCGGAATGCGTGAAGGATGCAAAAGAGAGCATTGAGAAAAATGAAATCAGCCTGATGCTCCTGGATGTCATGCTTCCGGACGGCGACGGCTTTACCTTCTGCCGGCAACTGCGGGAAAAACACATGTTCCCCATCATTATGATGACAGCCAGAAATTCCGATATGGATAAGATCACCGGCCTTTCCATGGGCGCCGACGATTATGTCACCAAGCCCTTTAATCCGCTGGAGGTAACGGCCCGGGTGAAGACACAGCTCCGGCGGTATACCCGGTATAATACGCAGGAGCCGGAAAGCCCTACGATATATGATAAAGACGGCCTCTATGTGAATCTGGAAATGCACAGATGCGAGATCTACGGAAAGGAAATCGCCCTGACACCGATTGAATTTGATATTCTCTGGTATCTCTGTGAAAAAAACGGTGCGGTTGTTTCTTCGGAGGACCTTTTTATGAATATCTGGAAGGAAAAATATCTGGATAACAGCAACAATACCGTTATGGCGCATATAGCAAGACTCCGGGAAAAGCTTGGCGATGAACCCCGTAAGCCGAAATTCATCAAGACCGTGTGGGGTGTGGGATATAAGATGGGGGGTTGACGCGTATGCTGAAAAAAAAGGAGGATCAAAAAAAGCAAAAAGATCAAGATCCGTATATGAGAAAACGTATCCGATATCAAATCTGGTCTGCCGCAAAATATATCATCATACCGATTTTTGTTGTAGCTGTTCTGGCCACGATTTTTTGGGTAGTTGATTACCTCGCAGACGGTAAACTGCTGAATTTTATTAAATCCAATTATTCTCATTACAGGGCTTATGATGATGGTTACGGCAATATTTATGTGTCGAATGATTACCGGTTTGAAGATCTCAAAACGGATCTGCTTCTGTACTTTGTTGTATTTGTTTTTATAATGACTATTATTGTTCTCCTGATCACTGACATCTGGAAATGGATCGTTATCCGAAAAAACAATCGACGCGTGGGCGGTTACATGGACAGATTTATTCTGCAGGAGGAAACGATTCCGGTTGATATTCCGGTCGGTTTCGGAGAAGTATTTGCCAAAATATCAGAGGTCCGTACCAAAGAAGCGCAGGATGAAAAAAGGCTTTTGGAAGAGAAAACGAAAAAGGATGAGCTTGTCACGTATCTGGCCCATGACCTTCGGACGCCGCTTACCAGTGTGATCGGATATCTGACCCTACTTCGGGATGAACCGGACCTTTCCGAAGAAACCCGAAAACGGTACACGGAAATCACCGTGAATAAAGCGGAACGACTCGAAGAGCTGGTCAATGAGCTCTTTGAAATCACCCGATACAACATTCGTAAGATTGAGCTGGAAAAAGGAAAGATCAACCTTTCCCTTATGATGGAACAGATCCTTTTTGATTTCAAGCCAATGCTGCAGGAAAAAAATCTCCGGTTTGAAACAGAAATTACCCCGAACGTAGAAGCTGTTTTGGATGCGGATAAGATCGAACGTGTCATTGATAATCTGCTCCGCAATGCGATTTTTTACAGTTATCCGGACACCGCGATCCATGTTTCACTGAAAAAAGAAGAGGAGATTCTTCAGAAGGATGCGGACCACTCGCAAAAAGAAATGCCGATTCAAATCATCGTAGAAAATCGGGGAAAAAATATTCCGGAAGAAAAGCTGAAACGGATATTTGACCGGTTTTACCGTGCAGACTCCTCGCGAAACACCAGAACAGGCGGCTTTGGCCTTGGACTAGCTATTGCAAAGGACTTTGCCGAGGCACACGGCGGCAGTATTCAAGCGGAATGTGAGGGTGAAACGATACGTTTTTCCGTAACGTTGCCATCCGGATTACAGGAAGCATAATCGTCAGAAAATCGTAAGAATTTCGTATATAAATGATAAGATGAATAGGAGATTACGCGAAACACTTCGCTGTCTCCCCATGATACAATCCTTTTCGAAATGTATTTAAAGGGAGCGTATCATGGATAAGCGTAAGAAAAAGAAAAAAACCAATAGAAATAGCAGAAACTATGTTATTTGTACGATCATCGGTGTTTCGTTCGGAATTGTATGTGCAAGCATGATCCTGGATCGAACAAGTGTCAGTGGGCAAGATTTACCCGATGAAGCGCGAAGGGAGCGAATTGAAAACTGCATCGATACGGCTTATAGCAGTTTGGAAAATACGGAATGCGAGTATTATATCATGGATGGTGAAAATGGATTGGAATATCGCAGTAACAAAACTGATAATAAGCAAGAGGAAGAATCCCTATCTAAATCCAATAACGCCTCCTGCAAGGATGATTGGGAAAAAATCCTGGTCAACCGGAACCATCCTGTCCCGAATGATTGGAAGCCGCAGCTGGTTTACCTGAATAACGGCGAACAGATTGACGAACGGATTCTGCCCGATCTGCAGGAAATGTTTGATGATATGAGGGAGGAAGGGCTTTCTCCGGTCGTGTCATCCGGCTATCGAAGCAGTGAAACACAGGCGCAGTTCATGCAGAATAAAATCGATGAACTGATGAATCAGGGTATGACGAAAGAAGAAGCTGAGGAAGAAGCAAGGAAATGGATTGCGATACCCGGAACCTCTGAACATCAGCTTGGTCTGGCCGTCGATATTATTGCAGATGATAGCGATGACTCATACGATGATAATGAACTTGACTGGCAGATTTACTGCTGGCTGGCAGAAAATGCACATAAGTATGGTTTTATCCTGCGTTATCCGGAAGGGAAGACTGATATTACCGGTGTAGCCTACGAACCCTGGCATTACCGGTATGTCGGTAAGGAACCGGCAGAGGAGATTCATAAGAGCGGGAAAACGATGGAGGAATACTTGGGGATTTATTAAATGAGTACGCATAAAGAAACAGAATTTTGTTCAGGTTCCCATCCATCGATCAACATTTCATGGGTGGGATTTTTATTGATCCGTTTTATAATATGAAACGAGAGAGTGGACATCGAATTGGTTTTGTGGTAGTATACTACAAGTTTAAATGAATGAATATTGATATATTTACGAATACAAGTTTGAATTAATGAATATTGATATATCTACGAATGCAAGCTGATTCAGTTCCGATTTTTCCATTTCTTTTTTGAGAAAAAACCGGATGCTTATATTATCAGAAATATGGAGGTTATACGAAGATGATAAAGAAAAATTTGCGGAAGAGAGGCATTTGCCTCGCGATGGCGGTTTCTATGGCGCTGGGACTTTCCGCCTGCGGTTCGAAGGATAGTGATAAAGCAACTACGGAAGCGGCTCCCGTTACAGAAGCGACAACTGCTGCGGCATCCACTGAGGCGGCTTCCGAATCTACTACAGCAGCAACCGAAGCGGCTACAGTTTCCGAGGAAACCGAAGCCACTACAGAAGCGACTACCGAGGCAGCTACGGAAGCAACAGAAGCAAAGCCCGGTGCCGGTACCATTACCGAGGAACCGGAGGCAGCCGGAAATATCTATATTACAGGCGGCCGCGGCTTCAATGTATACTATTTTGACCGGGCAATTGCCGATTACTATGCATCCATGGTTAATACATTGCGGGTAAGAATGCCCGGAAATGTGACCTTCTATGATATGCTGGTGCCCACATCCTTTGGGGCATGTCTTTCCGAAAGCATCCAGGAGGACCTCGGTGGTTCCAGCCAGGAGAAAGCCATCCAGTATATCTACGGCATGTTCAGCGCAGATGTGCAGAAGGTTGATGTCATGAGCTCACTGCTCGCACATAATGATGAGTATATCTATTACAATACCGACCATCACTGGACTGCGAAGGGTGCATGGTATGCCTACGAAGAGTGGTGCAAGCAGAAGGGTATTACAGCGAATACTTTGGACAAATTTGAAAAGAAGGAGTTCAGCAATTTCCTCGGAACATTCTATTCCTCATCCAATATGTCGGAATCGCTGAAAAAGAATCCGGATACGGTTGAAGCCTTTGTTCCGATGGCGACCAACGATATGGTTTACTGGGATACTGACGGAAACCAGATTTCCTGGCCTGTGATCAACGATGTCAATGATTACGACAGCGGCCTGAAATACTGTACCTTCATCGGCGCAGATGAACCTCTGTCGCTGATTGAAAATCCGAATCTTCCGAATGGTCCGTCCGTTCTTTTGCTGAAAGAGTCCTACGGAAATGCATTTGCGCCGTTCCTGGTGGATCATTATAAGAACGTTGTGATCGTGGATTATCGGTATTACAAAGGAAATGTAAATGACCTGATCAAACAGTACGGGATCAGTGATGTGATCCTGCTGAATAACATGGAAGCGCTTACCGAGGGACATGTAAATGAGCTGCTCGGATGCTTCCCGGAGTAAGCTTCGCTGAAATAATCGATTATATATTTTAAATCACCGGCGCCGGGTTTTCCCCGGCGCTTTTTGCTATAGCAAAAAACGCATATATTATACCATGTAAGAAATTCGTAAGAAATTCGTTGGGAAAGTACAAGAAGAAAACTGGAATAAACGAAAAAACAGAGTCTTTATTTATGATAGTATCCTTCTCTGGAAAGAAAAGAGTATAAGAAAAGAGCATGAGGAGTTACGTCATGAATAAGACAAAGAGGTTTTTCACACTGATCTTAGCAATCATCCCTATCCTGTTTCTTTCGCTTCTGTTTTCAGGAACAGAAACAAAGGCAGCGGGCGGGAGCGCCGTTTCGGTTTCCTACCGGACGCATGTACAGACCTACGGCTGGCAGGACTGGAAGGTAAACGGTGCAACGGCAGGTACATCCGGAAAGGCAAAGCGTCTGGAATCCCTGCAGGTAAAGCTTTCCGTTCTTCCCTGTCCGGGCGGAATTGAATATCGTACGCATGTACAGACCTACGGCTGGCAGGATTGGAAAGCAAACGGTGATCTGGCCGGTACAACCGGAAAGGCGAAGCGTCTGGAAGCTATCCAGATTCGTCTGACCGGCGAAATGGCAAACAGATATGATGTATATTACCGTGTTCACGCCGAAACCTATGGCTGGCTTGCCTGGGTAAAGAACGGAGAAGTTTCCGGAACAGAAGGAAGAGCAAAGCGTCTTGAAGCCCTTCAGATCATGATCCTTCCCAAAAAGGACATGGGAAAAGCGGAACTGAATCAGCTTGCCGAAAATGTTGGGGCGGCTAAAACATCCGATAACATTGCTTTTGTTTCCAGAACAACGATCACTCCGGCAAAAACAACATTTACAAGTACAGTCACAAACACAAATCAGAATAACCAGAACAATCAGAATACACAGAACAATCAGCCTGTTGTAAAGACAGCAACCGGTGAAGTTGCCATTTCCAGCGTTACACATATGCAGACGTTGGGCTGGGGTACATGGTCCAGAAACGGCGATGTTTCCGGATGTCCGGGACAAGGACGCCGCTTGGAAGCTTTCCGAATCCGTCTGGATGGTGTTTCCGGGGATGACAGCATTGAATACCAGACTCATGCACAGTCCTTTGGCTGGATGGACTGGATTAAGAACGGTGATATTGCCGGTACGATTGGAAAGGCAAAGCGTCTTGAAGCAATCCGTGTCCGTCTGACAGGCGATATAGCAAAAAGATATGATGTTTACTACCGTGTATGCATTCAGGGAAACGGATGGCAGAGATGGGTCAAGAACGGCGATATCGCAGGTACCACAGGAAAAGCCCTTCAGATTGAAGCACTTCAGGTAACCCTTCTTCCGGCCGGTTCTTCAGAACCTCCGGCAATCTATAAGGGATTCGGTCCGAATATCCCCGGCGCGAAGCCTGACAACCAACCGGCCAATAAACCGACCACCAAGCCGGAGAATAAGCCGGCAAATAAACCGGAAAATAAGCCGTCTAACAAGCCGGAAACAAAGCCGGCTGAAAAAAAGAGAGATAACAGCCGGACACTGGACCGCATTCTGGGCGGAACCAAAACAGTAGCGGATTATCTGAACGCAAGCGGAGACGGTTATCTGGGTATCCCTTACGAAGATCAGTATACAGATGAATACTATGATGCACACGGCTATCATGACACGCTGCAGTGTACATCCTTCTTCGACGCTGTTATGTACGGTATCGGAGCCGATCCGGAGATTGCCGAGAAGCTTGTCGGCAAGAATAAGTATTATTGCTCAACATGGATCAAATTTGCAAAAGAAAAATCCGCTACCGGTGAGCTGGAAGTATATTCCTTCCCGACAGTTCTCGCCATGGTTCAGAGCGGAAAAGCAGAGAAGGGTGACCTGGTCCTCTTCGAATCCACAGCCGGTATCGGCGGCTGCGACGAGTACGGCAATTACAATGATAACCACATGGGCTTTTTCTGGGGAAATACCTCAAACGAAGACCTGTTCTGGCATTCGGCCTGCTCCGTTAACGGTATTGTGAGACGTGTTTACAAGGGCAACAGCAGTGGTAACATGATTTCCACAATTGCACCTGTATCCGTAGACGTCAAAGTTTGGCTTGTAAAGATGTCTCACTAATACATAAAAATTTTTTCACCTTACAAAAATACACCGATCTGTTAGCAGAAATACAGCTAATTTGGATCGGTGTATTTTTTGTAAGAGAATTATTATAATATCTGTACCCGGAATTCAGCTCGTTTTGGATTATTAGTTTTGGTTGTCAGTCTTCTTCCCGGAGCTGGACTTTGTTGCGGGCTGCGCGGCGACGTTCCTCATCCATGTCCGCATAGTGTTTCCGGGTTGTATTGACGTCTTTATGCCCAAGAACATCCGCTACGAGGTAAATATCCCCGGTTTCGCGGTAAAGCGCCGTTCCGTAGGTGCTGCGGAGCTTATGCGGAGTGATATGCTTCAGCGGATTCGTCACTCTGGCATATTTTTTAACCAAATATTCGACTGACCGGACAGAAATCCGGGAACGCTGAGAAGAGAGGAAGAGTGCTTCCTCTGAGCCTTTTTTCGGCGTTATTTTTTTGCGTTCTTCCAGGTATTCCCGAAGAACTTCCTCGGCCTCATCGGAAAAAAATACGGTGCTTTCGTTACCGCCTTTTCGAAGAACCCGAATCTGATCATTTTCAAAATCCACATCCGTGATGTTTAAACCAACACACTCGGAAACACGGATTCCGGTCGATAACATAAGCGTTAACAGCGCCAAATCCCGGATTTTCAGCTTTTCATGATATGCCTGCTGATGACCGGTCAGCTTATTGCCAAATTCCACATTATCCAGAAAATTGGCCACCTCATCGGATTCCATACGAATGATATTATGCTCATGAACCTTCGGCATTTTAACCTTGACGGAAACATCCTCGGAAAGCTGTTCGGATTGGTATAAATACCGGAAAAAACCGCGTAAAGCACATAATTTTCGTTTTTTAGAAGCCGCATCATTGGAATAATTGCGGTTATTTTTATTATACAGAGAAATATAGTCCAGATAATCCTCAAAATCTGCCGCAGAAAGCTTGTTCAGATCATCACAGGAGATTTCCTTTAATGATTTATCCTGAAACGCCGGATTTGCTTCTTTAAGATACTCAAAGAAATACTTGATATCATAAGCATAACCGATACGTGTACGCGGCTGCGTAGTTTCCGCTATAGAACGAAAATAAGTCCGTACATAGATCGGCAGTTCATTTGTAATTTCTCTGAGACGCAGGATATGTTTTTGTTCCAGATCTTTTTCGTAAGCAGACTTCGGCATAAGTTATCAACACCCCTTTAAATTTTATCCACAGTGAAACAAACACGAAAAATCGATAATTGTTACAGATTGTAACAGTTCGTAACAGGAGTACTACTTTCCTGCCATTTACAGGCATATCTTTTCGCAAAACTATGGTTTCACGCAAAAATAGATATACTTACATACTACTATCTTTACCCTGATTTGTCAAGAAAAACCTTTATTTATGCGTTTTTCCACAGTTATCCACATACGTTATATAAACGAAATCCGCAAATTTGTACAATTACATTTTCTATAATTGCGAAATCTACGAAATTTGTTCGCAGCATCCGAAATCCGCAAACAAAAACCGTGCATGGTAAAACCATACACGGTCTGATTGATTGCATTTCAGAGTTCATATTTATTGCCGTAATTTGGACTGCATCTTCACATCAGCGTCTCAATCGCCTTCACGGTTCCCTCAATTCCAAAAGCTGCCGTATTGATTAGTACATCATAGCTGTCAGGCTGCCCCCATTTACCGGAAGCATAATAATTGTAATACGATGCTCTGGCTTTGTCTTCCTTGATGATCTGGTCACGCGCCTTCTTTTCACTCAGCTCAAAGCGCTGCATGACGATACTAATCCTCTCTTCCATCGGAGAATATAGGAATACTCTTAGAACATCCGTTCTGTCACGCAGAACATAATCCGCACAGCGTCCGACAAAGATGGCCGGATCCGCATCCGCCAGCTGACGGATGGTATCGCTGGTGGCCAGAAAAGCTTTCTGGCTGAGATCCATACCATAGTTCTGATTATCAACGGAATGCATGAAGGCATAGGGATCCATGACTACATTATACAGAAAGCTCTTGGAAGGCTTTTCATCCAGGTTGTCCAAAACATCCTCCCACATGCCGCTGCGCTTGGCCGCCTCTTTGATGAGCGATTTATCATAGCATTTCATGCCGGTTTCCTGCGAAAGCTTTTCGGCAATCAGTTTGCCGTTCGTACCAAACTGACGTCCGATTGTAATGATTTTCTTCTTCATGTTATCCCCCCTTCTCCTGCTACATCCTCTGTCTGCTGATCGTACATCGACCTGATCAATTCATAATCAGTCATCCCACAGCTTATATTGCTCCTCAATGGATGCAAATTTATCCATATGCTTATTCACGGTCTTATTCAGGCTCTTCAATGTCTCTTCGTCGCGCTGCTGTTTCCGGAGCAGCTGGTAGTCCATATCCGCCAGCTGTGCTTCCATGGCGATATAGATCTCATCCTTCTCGAATTTGGTCTTTTGGGCACGCTCCGCATCCTTTTGCCCCAGTGCATACTGGAACCGGATGTCGCGCTGATTAAAGTCCATGGTGCCCTCTATAAAATCACCCAGGTCATGAGATGCTGTGATCACGATGAACCCTGCATCCGGGAATTTTGACTGATCCAGATGGCTCTTCGTATCGCATTCGATCACAATAAACCGCCTGATGCCACTGTCATAAAGCGGTTTCACGGGGATGTTATCCTTCACACCGCCGTCAATGTACCAGAAATCGCCCATCTGTACCGGTTCAAAGATGAAAGGCAGGCATGTGGAAGCCCGGAGAATGTCGCAGATTTCGGTCTTGGATTTGTTATTGAGCGAAAGGTATTCTGCTGTAAAATCAGAGAATTCGTTCATGGAAAACGAACCCAGAAACCGGAACAGCCGCGCTTCATTGATCAGATCCTCTCCCGTAATGCCGGCCGGTCCGCGGGACACACCGCAAAAGCAAAGCGGTTTATCCTTTTTGAAAAGCTCTTCATCAACAAATTGGTCCAGAAGCTTATCAATTTCATCCCGTTTCAAAAGATGGTCCGACTGGGAAAGTGCATTCACGTCAACCTTAAGGATCTTGCTGTTTTTCATTTCCTTCCAGATTTCCGGAAGCTTCTCCGGCCCCTGCATGTAAATGGCCGCATTCACAGCTCCGATGGAATCACCGGATATTCCGACCAGATCGTCCAGAAGGCCCAATTCATGTAATTTCACCATCACACCGGCCTGATAGCCACCCTTGGCACCGCCGCCGGATAAAACGAGTCCTGTACCTTTCATGATGTCTTCCATCGAACCAATCTCCTTCAAGTTAAACAGTGTCAGTTTTTCTCATCGTGCGTTAAAATCGTCTCCCGCTCCGTCACTATGGCCTGCACTCTTCTGTCGTAGGAATCTACCGGAATCCGGTCACTGATCTGATTATGGTAGGCAATTCCGACAGAAAAGAGCTTGCTGCTCCATTCCGCAAGAAAACGGTCATAATAGCCGCCGCCGTAGCCGAGACGGTATCCCTGGCGCGTAAAGGCCAGTCCGGGAACAATGATCACCGCCCGGTAAACCGATAAGAAGTCGATCATATCACTTCTTTCCGGCTCCAGAATCCCATAGGCACCGGGCGAAAGTTTTCCTTTATCGCCGCGGCAGAAAAGAAGCTCTCCATCTTCGCAGACGGGCAGATAGAGAGGAATATCGCGTTTTTGGCACTCTCTGTGGATCGGTTGGGTAGATACCTCCGAACGGAAGCTGGAAAAGGACAGAATGGCATCTGCATTCTTTACCATCTCCAGTTCAAAAAGTCTTGCCGCAATTGCCTCAGAGTATTCCTGCTTATAAGGCAGGTTTTCCGTACGGACACGCTCCGCCCGGATCCTGTATTCTTTTTTTACTGATTTCAGTTCATTCTTTTTTGCTGCAATCTGTTCTATCGTCTGCAATGCTCCGTCACCTTTCCAGATATTTCTTTTCGAGAATAAAGCTCATGATGTCAAACTTGGAATTGTCATCCCGAAGGAAAAGGGTTCCGGTATCCTCTCCGGCCAGAAACCGGGGAATCACATCCAGATCGGAAGAATCCAGAATAGCCATATCCGCCCCTGCATGGGTTGCAATCCGTCCGGCAGCAATCTTGGTATACATACCGCCGGTACCGAACCGTGTAACGGTTCCTTTGGCCATATCAAGCAGGTCATCTTCTATTCTTTCCACAACGGATATCCGCTCCGCTTTCGGGTTCTTATGCGGATCATCCGTATAAAATCCGTCAATATCCGTGAGAAGGATCAGAAGATCCGCGCCGATCAGTGTGGAAACGATTGCGGAAAGCGTGTCGTTATCACCGAATTCAATCTCATCCGTGGCAACCGTATCATTCTCGTTTACAACAGGAATGATGTTCATGTCCAAAAGCTGTTTCAGAGTGTTCTCCGCATTCTTCCTGCGCTCCGGTGATGTGATTACATCAAAGGTCAGGAGAACCTGCGCAGCCCTATGGCTGTACTCCAGAAAAAGCTTCTGGTAAAGCATCATGAGCTCGCCCTGGCCAAGCGCGGCACAGGCCTGGATCATGGAAAGGGTTTCCGGCCGCCTTCTGAGGGATAATGCCTTGCATCCCACGGTAACCGCACCGGAGGAAACAAGGATCACGTCCTTATCCTGGTTCTTGATATCACTGAGGATTCGGATCAGCTTCTCCATCTTGAGATAATCCAGTTCACCGGTATCCTTATGCACCAGGGAAGACGAACCGATCTTTACCACAATGCGCTTTTTCTTTTTCATTTTTTCACGGATGTTCATTGTTAAAAACGACCTCTCTATTTTCATTTATCTTAATAATGACATTGTTCCGTACTGGATAATCCTGTCATGTCATCACCAATATGATTTGCGTGATTATATCTTATCATTTTTTTTACAGCCTGTCACGTGTGTTGTATATGCAAAGATGAAAAGTGAGATAATACATCATTGGATGACATTATTTCTCAACATATTCCAGGCAAAACCGCTTGAGTACTGTCGCGCACTCTTGGCGTGTTGCCGATGCCTTCGGATCCAGATATCTCTTTCCATTTATTTCTTTCCCCTGAATGATTCCTTTTGCATTTGCCCAGGATAAAGCATCCTTCGCATAATTTGAAACCTTTTTGTAATCCGGCATCTTGGTAATATCTGTTTTGGCAGATATATTATAGCCCTTATATTCTGCATAACGCCTAAGCATCGTTGCCATCTGCTCCCGGGAGATTGCTATATTGGGGGAAAAAGATTTTTCTCCGGTTCCGGTTGTAATTTGGTTTTTATATGCCCAGCGAACCGCCTCCGTATAATACACACTTCCCGGAACATCTGTGAATGGAATCCTGTCAGATACCTTCGGCGCGCCATCCAGCCTGTAAAGTGTG
>CACYDN010000071.1 GCA_902773185.1 uncultured Lachnospiraceae bacterium
CGAGCGGTAACGATAAAAGTAAGGTGATCAAAATCACGATTGCCTGTGTTGCCGGTCTTATCTTCTTTTTTGCCTGCTTCTGGTTCTTTACAGAGCAGCCTTGGCGTAAGGGTGGCATTAAGGATCTTTCCGAGGCAGATCAGGTCGTTCAGTCTTTTATCGATTCTCTTTTGTCCGGTGATGTGGATCAGGTGGAATCATTCTTCAAAAAGTATACGCCGAGTGAGGTATATAAGTCACTGAAGAGTAATACCTCATATTCGGAACTGGTTACGGTTGAAAACAGCCTGAAGCAGTTAAAGGATTCCGGTGTAAGTATGGATATCACGTATACCACTTTTTATAAGACAAGGCTTACGGATGTACAGCTCGATCTGTTGAAATCCAAAGAAAAGGATATGAACATCAAGGATGCTTATTATGTGGATGTTCCCTTTAAGATGACTGCTTCCTACATGGGCAAAACGCAGTCGCAGGATTATAATTATCGGTTTACATTTATCCGTTTGGGTAAGAGATGGTATCTCTACAATGCGCAGAAGACGGAGTAGAGTATAATAAAAATTATATTCTTGCAGGAGCAGGAAAATAAAATAATCTGTTCGGGACCATACCGGGCCTTGGTTCCTCACAGACTATTTTATTCTCCTGCTTCATTTTTTTAATGATAATGATATGTACCATACGCACGCAATTCGGCACCATAAAAAGATTTAATTTATAATTCTACTTAGGATATGTGAGGCGCATCATACAGATTTTGTTACCGAGTCCGGAGAATTTCTTCTCGTATTCGGTCATGATGTTTCCTTCGACATATTCGCTGGCGTGAAGGTCTCTTGTTATCGCAATGATCGGCCAACCTGCTTCCTTTGCGGATTCTACGGAAAAATCGAAAAGAGGGACGTTATCGGTTTTGAACTGGATACCGCCTTCTTTTTTCAGAATGGTATGATAGCGGGCCAGAAATTGTACGGAGGTAAGACGCCGTTTGGCATGTCTGTCCTTTGGCCACGGGTCCGAAAAGTTCAGATAAATGTAACTGATTTCATCCTCTGCAAATACATCCGTGATATATTCCGCATCCATACGGATAAAAAACAGGTTATTCAGTTCCGGATGCTCTTTTCTCTTCTCTATGGCACGGATCAGAACGCTTGAATACTTTTCTATTCCGATATAGTTAATTTCGGGATGCAGCATGGCCATTTCCATGATAAAGGTGCCCTTCCCCATACCGATTTCCGCATGAATCGGATTATCATTTCCGAAGAATTCCTGCCATTTGCCTTTCATGGTCGTTTCATCATGTACAACATATTCATTTTCTGCAATCATTTCCCGTGAACCGGTTACATTTCTCAGTCTCATAGAAAATCCTTTCTTACTCACTCTTGCTTTCCTTACGGGATTTTACTACAATAAGGGGTAGGTTTGCAAATGAAATATACGGAGATTTTGATTTGAAGAAAAAACTGTTCGTTATCATTTTATGTCTCCTGCTGGTTCTTCCCAATATCACATATTCGGTTCATGCTGATACTCCTGCGGAGCCTTCGCTTCGCTCCCAATCAGCTGTGGTTATGGATTTGGACAGCGGAAGATTTCTTTATACACATGAGCCACATAAAAAGCTGGTACCTGCCGGTCTTTCTAAGCTCGTTACTGCTTATCTGGCGCTTGAAACGTTACCGCTAAAAGACAGCCTGACTGTTACCTCTCAGGATTTATCTTCGGTACCGGAGGATGCCATTACAATCGGTCTGGAAAACGGAAATCATCTGACTGTAGAGGATGCTGTCTATGCCGCTCTTCTTGGCTCATCTACTGAAGCCTGTCTCGTTCTTTCCCGTGCTGTATCGGGTTCGGAGGCTTCTTTTTGTGATGCCATGAATTCCTTTGCTGCTTCTCTTTCCTGCGAAGATACAGTATTTAAGAATAGTTATGGTTTATCTGCGGATGGACAGAGTATTTCCGCTTATGATCTGGCAAAGATTGCCCGAGAAGTTTATAAAAATGATACCATGCGGAAGGTTCTGAAAACGGAAAGCTACGATTTTACCGATTCCACCACTTTTTGGAATACCAATAAAATGATCTATAGCTGGGATGAGCTTCACTACAGTGCATGCACAGGTGGTAAGAATGGTTATATAGTCGGATACGGTGGAAATTTTGTCTGCTATGCGGAAAAGGATGGTCTGCGTTTGGTTGCCGTTGTTATGGGGGCAGATCAGGATGAGGAATACTATGCGGATGCAAAAGATCTTTTAGAGTATTGTTTTTCTTCCTTCAGCTCCTGTTATCCACTTACCGGTTTTACAATTGATGAAGTGCAGGCAGAGGGAATCGTTCTGGATAATTATTATGAATCGATTACGCATAATCTTCCATCCTATTCCTTCTCAACAGGCGTGTCTTTCCTTCTTCCTTCAGGAACAAAACCGGAAGATGTGGAAAAGAACGTAACATTTTATGATAGTCCGCAGGGCTCCGTTGCAGGGTATATTTCCTGCAATTATAAGGGAGAGCACCTTGGAGATGTTCCAATCTATCTGGATTCCGAAAATGTAGGGGCTCTCCGATTCAGACTTTCGGGAAAAACTATTTCATCGGGTTCTGATTCATCCGGTGAAGGCTTAGTTGTTCTTCCGGTTGCGTCGAATGGAGATGCTTCGGGGGGACAAACTGTGACAATCTCCGATTCCGGAAATCAGACGGTTACGGAAACAGCGGCTCCCGGAGCTCAGACAGATTCATCTTCAGAAGATGTTTCTTCCGATCATTCATCGACTACAAAAAATCATTCATCAAATAATGAGAAAAAGAAATCTTCTGTCATGATAACTATAATTCTTATTGCAGTTCTTTTATGTCTTCTTGCCGGGTTCATATGGTTTTTCTATCGATGGATCAACGTGAAGAAGGAAAGAGAAAAACGCAAAGAAGAAACGCGTAAAATGATGGAGAGGAGAAAACAGGAGCTTTCTTTATATGGTGACGACGATTATTCCGAAGAGGATGATCTTGCTGATAAAGATAGTCTTTCTGAAGAGGATGATCTTATAGCTGACGATGGATATTCTGATGAAAATCATTTTTCAAAATATGACGATTCCGCAGATGAGGAGGATTAAGCATGACAGACGAATGGAAAATAATCGCAGATTCCAATGAGGAAATGCTTCGATATTTTAAACAGCTGCATGCTGACCATTTGGAAAAAATTCAGGCTTTGAAGGAGGGACTTTTCGAGGTAAAGATTCGTTTGGATGAACTTGAGAAAACCAGAAAAGTATACTCTCTCAATATTGATTATCGAAAAAGTGTGTTTAGTCCTCTTCCGGATGAAAATGCCGTGAATGAAAAAGAGGCAGAACTTCGAACCGAAATGCAGGATCTTTTAGATCGGCGGGAGGATATGGAAAATCGTCTTGCTGAGGAGTCCTACATACTGAAATCACTGGAAACGCGCCTGAAAAAGCTGGATAGTGCAAAACAGGAAATACGAAATAAAATTCAGGAAGAGGAGAATGCCCTGGAAGAGAAAGAAGCTTCCGATGCATTTGAATTTATCCGGGAGGATGATGAACCGGATTTAGAAGAAATTCTTCAGGAACACGGAAAACAGATTCTGCTCTTACACTCCTTCGATCAGACGTATTTATCTACCATATTGGATAAACGGCTCCGGACCGAAATGGATACGCTTTCGTACAGAATGAAACAGGCTGAAGATTTTATGCGGGTCGATCCGGTACGAGCAGCTATGCTGATCAAAGAGGCTCGGCAGGGAACGGACAGAATCTATCAGATCATTGAAGGACAATTAAAGAAGTATATGACACCAATTCGGGAGTCTGCCGGAATTGCCGATAATCTTGAGGATTATATTCTTTCACTGAAGGATAAACACCCCGAGGTTGTGATCGATACGGAAATCGGTGATTTGCCTTTTGCCTTATCTTCTGTCCAGCTCCGTATGACGATACGTCTTCTACGAATCTTCATGGAAAATATATTCCGTCATGCTGAAGCCAGTCGTGTTTCGTTGAAAGTTTCCGAAACGAACGAAGATTTCATTGTGGAATTATCGGATAACGGGAAAGGTATTCCATTGGATTATAAAACCAATAGTCCTTGGTACAGTGGAATTCATCGGGCAGAGGAAGTTCTTTTCCTGATGGGTGGATCATTGGAAATTCACAATAGTTATCCACAAGGAACAAATGTTCGATATTCATTTCCGATTGACGGATGATACATTGCCATAAAAATAGTATTCTTGTTTTTATTTATATTGCGCTATAATCATTCTTAATTCGTTTTTGAATAGAATAATGGAATTTATAATTTGAATAAGCTACTTTTTTGTATGAAAGGAAGCATTTTTTGAATTTAAAATTAATACATTCGGATTAAGCCATAAGTTGTATCAGAATAATGATAAATATACAGTTAACAGGAAGGATTAACATGAAGGAACAGATTATTGAATTATTAAAGAAAAACCTGCCGGATATGGAGGTAGCGGAGATTGAACGTGTACTTGAGGAACCACCTAAACCGGAATTGGGAGATTATGCGTTTCCCTGCTTTTTCCTGGCTAAAACTCTCAGAAAAGCTCCTCCCATGATAGCTGCTGAGCTTCGGGAAAAAATGGATGTGGATGTTCAGGCTATCGAGGATATTGATCGCGTAGAAACAGCCGGTGCATATCTCAACTTTTTTATGAATAAAGCAAGATTTGCGGAAAGAACGCTTACAGTTGCATCGGATCCGAATTATGGTGCATCGGATATAGGAAAAGGAAAAACAGTTTGTATCGACTACTCCTCTCCTAATGTTGCAAAGAATTTTCATGTAGGTCACCTTCGGACTACAATTATCGGTAATTCTCTTTATCTTTTATATTCCAAACTGGGATACCATGTTGAAAGAATCAATCATCTGGGTGATTGGGGAACACAATTTGGTAAACTGATCGTTGCCTATAAGAATTGGGGTTCGGAACAGGAAGTTAAGGATAAAGGAATCGAAGAACTGATGCGTCTGTACCGTAAATTCCATCAGGAGGCCGAACAGGCACCGGAATTGGAGGATGAAGCCAGAGCATGGTTCCATAAGATGGAAACCGGTGATGAAGAAGCACTTTTCATCTGGAGATGGTTTGTAGATATCAGTCTTGAAGAATTCAAAAGAACGTATGCACTTCTTGGTATGGAATTTGATCATTATACCGGTGAAAGTTTCTACCGGGATAAGACGGATGAGGTCACATCTATTCTTCGTGAACATCAACTTCTCTCTTCCAGTGAAGGTGCGGAAATCGTTGATCTCTCTGAGTATGATATGCCCCCGTGCCTGATTGTAAAGAAAGACGGAAGTTCCATCTATGCTACCCGTGATCTGGCAGCTGTTCTTTACAGAAAGAAAGAATATAACTTTGATCGTTGCCTTTATGTTACCGGTCAGGAACAACGCCTGCATTTCAGACAGGTATTCAAGGTAATCGAACTTCTTGGAAATGAATGGGCTAAGGATAGTCTGGTTCATATTCCTTACGGACTTGTCAGCCTGGATGGCGAGAAACTCTCTACTCGTGATGGTAACGTCATCTACGCAGAGGATATTCTTTTGCAGGCAATTTCAAAAATCAGAGAAACAATCAAAGAAAAGAATCCAAATCTGGCTGATCCGGAGGATGTAGCTAAAAAGGTTGGTGTTGGCGCAGTTATCTTTAATGATCTGTACAATCAGAGAATCAAGGATGTATCTTTTAAGTGGGAACATCTTCTGAATTTTGACGGTGAAACCGGTCCCTATGTTCAGTATACATACGCAAGATGTTCCAGTGTACTTCGTAAGGTGGAAGGATATGATGAAACAGCTCCTGTTGATGCTTCAGCTATTACAGACGGTGCATCTATCGAATTATTAAAGGAAATCTTCCGTTTTCCTGCTGTTGTTCAGGATGCAGCGGATCGATATGAACCTTCTGTTGTTGCCAGATATGCAGTTGATGTTGCACAGGCATTTAATAAGTTCTACACAGAAAACCGTATTCAGGTTGATGATGCTAATGTAAAGAACGCACGCTGCAAGGTAACTGAGGTTACAAGAGGCGTACTTAAGAGTGCACTTGCACTATTGGGAATTGATTGTGTTGAAGAAATGTAGATCATTGTTTCACGTGAAACAATCATTTCATAACAATTAACTTGATAAATAATAATGTTTCACGTGAAACATAACGACTAATTATAATTAACTAAAACTTCCCACACCGAAAAGGTGTGTTGAACCTTGAAAACTCAATAATGTAGGCAATATAAAAG
>CACYDN010000072.1 GCA_902773185.1 uncultured Lachnospiraceae bacterium
GAGCGAAGCAGCGTACATCTGCGAAGCAGATGCATGATTTCGCGAAGCGGAAGCATGGTACAATAGCCATGGGATTGCCCGAGCGAAATGAAATCGATATATTAACAGATCAGAAAGGATGGAAGCACAATGCCGGAAGTTTCCGTGATCATACCCATGTATAATGCCGGACGCTATATTATCCGCTGTCTGGAAAGCCTGCGGCGCCAGACCATGCAGGACTTTGAGCTCCTGCTGATCGATGACGGCTCCACAGATAAATCGGCCCGGATTGCCCAGGACTATCTTCTCAGTCATCCGGATTTTGCCGAAAAGACACAGTTCATCAAAAAGCCGAATTCCGGTGTGGCCGATACCCGGAACCTCGGGATTGAAGAGGCCCACGGTACCTACATCACCTTCATGGACCAGGATGACTTTATCGCAAAGGATTACCTGGAAACCTATCTGGCGGCAGCGAACAGCTCCGGCCATTCCGGAAAGTGCCGGACATCCGAAGCATTTGCTCATACCGACAATCCGGAAAACAAACCGGACATCGTGATTGGCGGATTCCTCCGTGTCGGCACGGACGGAAAGATTCTGAAAAAGAAGTTCGTCACCAAAAAGCCCTATTCGAAATTTACGCTGATCGTTCCCTGGGCGCATCTCTACCGCCGGGCGTTTCTGATCGACAATAAGATTGAGTTTCTGACAACACGAATCGGGGAAGATATTTACTTCACCCTTCCCGCCTACATGTACACGGATAACATCCGGGTGATCCACTATGCCGGCTACCGCTGGTTCTACAACAACGAATCCGTGTCCAATTCCGTGCATAAAACGCTGGACAGCAAGCTGGATATCCGCTATCTCCTGGACAGTGTTTACGAGAAGATGGAGGAGGTCGGTGCAAACAGCGATCCGCTGATCCGCTATTTCTACCTCCGGTTTATCTGCTGGTATTTCCTCTATTCCACAAAGGGGAGCAAAAAGGAAAACATCCGGGAAGCCTACCGGGACTGCTTCACCTGGCTGAAGGAGAACATGCCGGATTACAGAAAACAGAAATATATCGGGCTCCGGTGGCCGCGGGGTGAAAGCTTCTCCCTGCATGCCTGCGTGTTCGGCTTCTACCTTCTGGAGAAGCTGCACCTGCTCCGGCCGGCCCTTCTCCTGCTTGGAACAAAGTAAATTATTTCATTCTGTCTACCGGCCGGGTCCGGTCAGACGGGCAGAATTTTCGCATGAAAGAGTACTTCATACACGTATATTGATTACAGAACAAGTTTTCAATTGCAAATTTGTCTGCATAACAGAATAGTCAGGGTAACGATATGCCAAGAATAATCATACTGATGTCAACCTATAACGGGGATGACTATGTGGAAGATCAGATCAGAAGTATCTACGAGCAGACCTTTCAGGATTTCCAACTGGTGATCCGGGACGACGGCTCCGAGCCTGTCTTCCTGCAAAAGCTGGAGGAACTGCAACGGACCTATGGGTTCCGCCTCATTGAAGGAAAGAATGCCGGGTTCGCCCGGAGCTTCATGGCGCTCCTGGAAAAAGCCGGGGATGCGGAGCTCTATGCCTTCGCGGACCAGGATGATATCTGGCTTCCGGAAAAACTGCAGATTGCCATAAACTGGTTTGACCGGCATCAGCGGGAGGATATTCCCCAGCTGTTCCACAATGCCTATGATATTGTGGACTCCGATACGCTGAAAAAGACAGGCCACTTCTTCTTTTCGGAGGAAGGATATGATTTCCGCCGCAGCATCACCGAAAATCATTATTCCGGTTTCTCCATGGTGATCAACCAAAGGCTCCGCAAGATGATGCTCCGCGGCCGGGCAGACCGCATCGTCTACCATGACTGGTGGGCCGGCATGATCGCACATGCCTTCGGCGAAGCCTATTCCGACCCGGAGGTTGCCTCTCTTCACCGGGCACACGGTGACAACGTGACGACCTTCAGCATGAAGACGCGGCTCCAATGGCTGAAAAAATCTCTGAATACCGATACCGACATCAAAACAAGGTCGGCCGAATTTGCCCGCTGTTTTGCAAAGGACATGGAACCGAAGGATCTCCGGATGCTCCGGCTCTTTGCCAGAAAGCGTTACAGCCTGAGACGCGCCATGAAAAAGGCCTTCTATCCGAAGCGCTGGCGCCCCATCCCTTCCTCCGAGATCATATCCCGGTTCCTCATGCTGATCGGAAGGATGTAGTCAAAATTGAAGACGCAATGATCAAACAGCATCCTGCTTCGCAGGAACGCAGGCATCTGCCCTGCAAGCATAAAGTACCTGTAGACTATGACTGGTTTGATATGGTAAGATTGACACATGAAAAAGCTGATCATCATTCCGGCCTATAACGAGTCGGAGAACATCGAAAAAACAATAAGGGACGTGAAGGAAAACGCACCGGGGTTTGATTATCTCGTGATCAATGACTGTTCGACGGATAATACCCTGAAGATTCTTCACGACAGCGGATACAATTACCTGAACCTGCCCATCAATCTCGGTATTGGCGGTGCGGTGCAGGCCGGGTATCGCTATGCCTATTATCATGGCTACGATATGGCGGTGCAGTTCGATGGCGATGGCCAGCATAACGCCCGCTATCTCGAAGAAATGGCGGATAAGCTGGAAAAATCCGGCGTGGACATGGTCATCGGTTCCCGGTTCATCAAAAAGGAAGGCTTCCAGTCCACCGGCATCCGGCGGGCCGGCATCCGCTTTTTCACGAGGCTGATCAAACTGCTCACGCGGAAAAAGATTACCGATCCCACCTCCGGAATGCGCATTGTGAACCGGAAGCTCCTGAAAGAATTTACCGCTTACTATCCCAAGGATTACCCGGAACCGGAGAGCATCGTAACCATCCTCTCCCGCGGTTATAAAATTGAGGAGATTCCCGTGATCATGAACGAGCGGGAGGGCGGCGTATCCTCCATCTCCATGATCGGCGGACTCTATTACATGATCAAAGTCAGTGTGGCCATTGTAATGGCAAGGCTGAACAAGTAAAAAGATTCCATTACTTCGGAAAAGAGTGGAATCTCTGCAAATCTCGTATTGGAATAGCAGTATTTGAAAAGAGGTAACTATGGCACTGAAAGTCCGGATATTCGTTATCGTCGTAATGGTGCTCATCCTGCTGAAACTTTTCCGCCTGATGGGCAAAAAAAGAATAGATTTTAAATACGGGCTCAGCTGGTCCCTTGTGGACATCATGATCATCATCGTGGCTGCCTGGCCCAGTCTTCTCGCCTGGCTGGCACGCCTGACCGGCGTCATTGCGCCCGTCAACATGCTCTTCTTCCTGGGCTTTATCCTTGCGCTGGCGATCATCTTCTCTCTGTCCGTCACGGTCAGCAAGCTACAGGACCGCGTCAGCCGTCTTTCCCAGGAAATAGCCATCCTCCGGAAGGATCAGTTTGATTCCGCCCGGAAAATGGAAGAGAAAATCGAGGCAGAAACAAAATCCGAGGCATAGAGCACCTGTTTTTTGATTTAGCTCAGAATCTTCCCGCCGCCAAGAAGGCAGGCGTTTTCATCGTAGAATACAGATGTTTGGCCGGGTGTTGCTGCCCGCACAGGTTCATCAAAAACAAGCTTTGCCCTTCCGTCCGGAAGCATGGTCAGATCCGCATCTGCCTCGTTATGGTGGTAGCGGATTTTTGCTTTTACGCGGATGGTCTCCCCTTCTGCCAGAGAAGGGATTCCGATAAAGTTCAGATTTCCGAGATTTACCTCGCGCCCGAAAAGTGCCTCCTCCTCGGAAAGTACCACTTCATTTTGGTCTGCCCTTATTTCCTTCACGAAGATGGGATGCCCCATCGCAATCCCCAGCCCTTTCCGCTGACCGATCGTATAATGGAAAAAGCCTTTGTGCCTGCCCAGGATATTCCCTGCCTCATCCACAAAGTTTCCTTCACCGGGGATTTCTCCTTCGGCATGTTCCTCCACATAATCCGAATAGTGTCCGTCCGGCACAAAACAGATGTCCTGCGACTCTTTTTTATTTGCAACCGGAAGCCCTGCCACTTCCGCTATCCGCCTGACCTCTGCCTTGGACAGCTTTCCGAGCGGCATCAGCGTCCGCGCCAGCTGCTCCTGGCTGAGCTGCCAAAGCATGTAGGTCTGATCCTTTCCCGGCGCCTCTCCCTTCTTTACGGAATATCTTCCGTTCGGAAGCTGCACCACCGAAGCATAATGCCCTGTTGCAATATATTCGGCATGCATCAGATCCGCCGCAGCCAGCATCCTGTCCCACTTCACATAGCGGTTGCATTCCACGCAGGGATTCGGCGTCTCGCCCCGGAGATACGATTCCACAAAGGGCTCCGTCACTGTCTTTCGGAATTCCTCCATACAGCCGACCACATGATACGGGATGCCCAGTACATCGCAGACCTGCCGCGCATCATCGATCTCACAGCAGCGGCCGTTTCCGCCCGCATCACTCTGCCACATACGAAGCGTGACGCCCTCGACCTCATAGCCGGACATCTTGAGAAGATATGCAGTTACCGCACTGTCCACACCACCGGACATGCCTACCAATACTTTGCTCATACTCTTATTCCCCGTAAAATCGATACTCACAGGATTCGTCATTTAAACTACCGTTTCAAGATATAGTTTGTCTTCTCTCAGCTCTCAGAGAATGAAATATACCCTTTTTCTCGCATCACCTGCATAAAATGCGCCAGCGGAAAACCGACCACATTGTTGTAGTCCCCGCGGATTTCCTTCACGAGACGCGCACCGATGCCCTGAATGCCGTAGGCGCCCGCCTTGTCCATGGGTTCACCCGTGGAAATATAATCGATGGCCTCCGCCTCAGCGAAGGGATACATCTCCACCTCAGTTCTTTCAAAGAAAGAAGTGGTCGCCGTCGCAGCGATTATCGGATAACCGAACGATTCATCCGATGAACCTACTACCTGCAGAAGTTCCAGATATACGCCCGTATAGACGGCATGCGTTTGGCCGGAAAGCATCATCAGAGTGTGAAGCGCATCCGCCCTGTCATGGGGTTTCCCGAGTGCTCCGCCGGATTCCGCAAATACAAGCGTATCCGCCGCAATTATGAGAACCCCTCCTCCTTGCGGAAGAAGGGTTCTTAGCTCCATCGGGTCTGTTGTTTGAATAAAATCCTCCGCCGAAGCCCGGCCCTTTTTCCGGGCCAGCTCCATCACACGCTTTGCGGGATCCCTTTCGCGAGAAGTTTCATCCGCCTCACTCACCAGAATCTCATAGCGGATGCCTGCCTGCTCCAAAAGCTCCCTGCGCCGGGGTGAACCGGAGGCCAGAATACAGATCACATTTTGTTTCATGTTTCCTCATCCTTCCGAAGTGCTGCCCGAAGCTTTCCCTTCGGATCCGTGGCCAGAAGTCTGACCAGCCAAACGATCAGGCCGAGTGCCACAACCGTAAGGCCCAAAAATGCATCGTTCAGCATATCCCTTGCCGCCGGCGTAAAATATTCGCTTTTCAGATCGGCAAATTCAAAGACCGCATCAATCGTCCACATGATGGATGCGCCCCAGTACATCAGTGCCAGAAAGCTGAGCTGCATCGTATCATCTTCCCGCGTATACCAGAGAACGCTAGCCGCAATCGCGGCAAAAACCGTGATCAGTAAAGTCATATCCCATTCTCCTTTTCAATCAATCACTGTTCCTTCGCAACATCCTCTGCATTCTTTCGAACAACTGACTCTGCCACGCGGCACATGATGAACCAGATGACCGTAATCGCAACAGCCATACATACGCCAACCGTTGCCATTTCCTTCAGCATGGTAATGGCTTCGGATTTATCCTCCATCGCCGTGAGGAATGGGAACCACGGGACAACCTCCCCATGCCATACATGTTCAAGCAAGAGCAGGATCACACCGCCCCAAAGCATGCTGGTGAGCCAGCTGAGCTTCCGGGAAAGCGGAATCGCGTGCTTCGATACCTCGCCGGAGGTTTCCTGCAGCTTTTCTTTCTTCTCTGCCTTCTTTTTTACTACGGTTACAACGGCAGCTTCAGCTGCGGATACCAGAAAACAAGCCATATTCAGTCCTCCTTTTTAATGTCCTATTTCTACCATTTCACTATACCATTTTCCCTCTTTTCACGCAAGAAAAGGAAACGATTTGCAATATTTTTTTATTTTTTCCATAAAATAAACGAAACCGTCCGTATATTGGATAGAAACGGTTCCAAAACTCAGCTGTCAACAAAGACAGAACACATCATAAATCACTGCGGCACATGCCGCAACAAGGAGGACGTTATGAATAAGAAGATATCCAAAAAACTGTTAACCGGGCTGATTGCAGCCACTTTGCTTTGCACGACCGCATGCGGCAGCTCCGGGAGCAAAAGCAGCTCCGAAAGCTCGAAGCAGCAATCACTCGACGTTAGTTCATCTCAAAGTTCCAAAAGCGCTCTCCGCGGAAACGAAGGCCTTTCCAGCTATGAATATGAAGCTGCCACGGAAGCTGCCTGGAATGATGAAAACGAATATTATGATGAACCATCCCAGTACGCCGGCGAAACTGCAAAAAGCAGCACAAATGCAACCAATAACGGCGATGGTCAGGGCGGTACCACAAATACCCTGCCGGTCATCGCAGAGGATAAGCTGGTCTACCATTGCAGCATGACCTTTGAATCCAAGACGTATGATGAATCCGTTGCGGCCGTGAAGAGTCTCATCAATGGCTACGGCGGCTTCCTGGAGTCCGAGGATGTCTATACCACGCGTTCCTACGGAGATGAACCTTCTCTCTATGTCTACAATGCAACAATCCGGGTTCCCTCCTCGAACTATAATGCCTTTGTGAACGAAACCGGTTCTCTCGGCAATCTTCTGACCCAGAACCAGAGCGTTTCCAACCTGACACAGGAATACAGCGATCTTTCCGCTGAGCTGGAAGTTCTGGAAACCAAGCGGAAGAGCTATCTCAGCATGATGGAGGAAGCAAAATCCCTCTCCGATATGGAAACCCTGCTCATGGTCGATGACCGCCTGACCGAGGTTGAGATCAGCATCAACCAGATCAAGACAAGGATGACCCGCATCGATAATGATGCCGCCTACAGCTACATTTTCATCACCATCAATGAAGTCCGCGAATACAAAGAGCCCGCTCCGGAAGGCTTCGGCGACCGCGTATCCCGCGCATTCAAAAATGCAAAGAACGGTTTTGTCAATAAGACCAAATCCTTCGTACTCTGGTGTGTACGCCACGTGATTCCGCTCGGCATCTGCGCCCTCATCATCTTCATCTTCTGGCTCGCTGTCATCCATCCTTACCGCAAGAGAACGAGGGATGCCAGAAAAGCCAGAAAGGCAGCAAGGAAGGCCCGCAGGGCCGCCGGCGCACAGCAGACAGCAACCACACCTGCAGCACCGCAGACAGCACAGCAGGCAGCAACCACACCTGCAGCACCGCAGACAGCTAACGCCGCTCCTGTACAGCAGGCAGTTCAGCAGACAGCAAATACACCGCAGTATAATCAGCAGTACACAGCACCTGCACCGCAGGCTCAGGTAGAGACAAGCACATCCGAAACCCAGCAGGATTATACACAGCAGTAAGATTACAAACCAGTAAATGCAGAAAACGCCGGCGCGTAAAGTTATAGTATTCACATTTGAAAAAGTCCACCACATGGTACCTGATTCAGGCCGTGTGGTGGACTTTTGACTCATATTCTATTGTATGCAGGTGCGCGGCAACTTACTTCGCCTTCGCGTTATTGACCTTCTTAGCCTTTGCAGCCTGCTCAGCCTGCTTCTTGTTGGCTTCATCAACCTTCTTCTTCGCCTGCTCCTGAACCTTACTGTTCTCATAAGGATCCTTTGTATTTACATTAGCATTAAAGGCATCGCGGGCCTTAACCACGTCGGCGCAGTTCTTATGAAGGGAGACCAGCTTATCCATCTGCTCGGCTAAGATATTCTTATTCTCCAGAACCGCAAGATACTGCTTGCAGTCAGCGGAATTCTTGTACTCATCCAGCGCCTTAACAGCATCCTTCTTTTCATCTGCAGTTTTGGCAAGTGCTACATCCTCCTGCAGCTCCTGATACTTCATACCGATTTTGGAATTCTCAACCAGGTAATTCTGCGCTTCCTCAAATGCCGCCTCGAACGCCTGGTACTTTTCATCCTCCTTGATTGTTGCATCATGGAACGCTATTTCTTCAATGCCGTTACTCTTATACGCTTCTCCATTAAAGGTATATATTGCTTCACCTGTGACTATGTTGCCAAGTCTGATATTTGAGTTTACGATATACTTTCTTTTAAAATTTTCATTGGTAAACAGGGACTCTGTTTTTTTAGCTATAGCATCCAGCTGATCATACTTTGCCTTTTCATCCTTCGTCAGCTTTTTCGACTTATTCTTCTTAGGATCCGTGCTCATGTCTTTCATAAGACCCTTCAGCTTATCTACACTACCGTGCAGACTTCCCTCGTTCTTAACGAGAAGCGCCTCTTCCAGTTCGGCGGCAGTCTTCATGATCTTATCATTCATGTTAATAATCTTTGAATACTGGTTGGTTTTCTGGGTCCAGCTCCCAATCCTTCCGAAGAGGTTCTGCCGCGGCTTTACCTTCGGATCCTTTACGTTCGGATCCGCAGCACCGATCTTTGCCAGCTGCTCATTGAATGAATACTTATCCATCTCATTATCCGGAACAATTCTCGGAACCTTCAGATCCAGATAGCCCGGAACGGCATCCTTGTAATGCGCTTCGCATTTCTTCAATGCCGCCTGAATCTCCTTAAAGCTTTCCGTTCTCGCCTTAATGGCACCTTCATCGACGCCGTAACCCTGCAGCATCATAGCATAGGTTTCCGGCTTCATAGCCTTTACGACATCCGCCATGGACTTCGGGATTACGCCAAGATTTTCAAACGGGATACCGTTGCCAAGATGCCCTGAATCCTTGACGGAACCGAAGCTGTTATCATTATCAATTCCCTGTACGCCGATCAGATTACCGTTTTCGTCGAACTGATAGAACAGGTTATTTCCGTGTCTGTCGGTATTGCCGCAAAGAATATCCACAAACTGCAACTTTGCAATACTCAGAATAATTCCCTTTGAATTCTCGGTCTTCACACCGCACATGTTTGCCAAAGCATCATTCATATCCGTACCGGACGGATCGATTCCCTTGGCCGGCATCATGACCGTTCCCTTCTTCGTCACAATCTTGTCACCCTCAACGGCCTTCACCTTCATCTTTTCAGAAAAGGCAATCACATCACCGCATCCGAAAATATCGGCCATTGCACTCATCAGTGCATTTCTCTCGGCAACAGGTGCCCTAAAATCTACACCAATTGTATTTAATGCACCTCTTCCGAATTCCGCCTTGGAAACATTGCTGATATATTCAATAAGGGCATGATACGCAACATCCCGATCTGCCTCATTCAGTCTATTAAACTTATCTATGGTTTCGATCAGAAAACTATCCTTAAAATCCTTATCAGACTTATCAGAGGTCATTTCTCTGACATTCTGAAGGAACTGCTTACATGTATACTTTGTCAGAAACCTTTCCGGATGCAGCCGAAGATTTTGGTTCCATTCCTTTATTTTGCCTTTTTTCTCTTCGTCTTTTTCTCTTTCTTCGGCTTCGTTTAATTCCGTAATAAAATCAAACCAGTCACTGTGTGTATCCGGATCTGCGTTTAATCCTAATCCTGAATTACGAAGATTGGGATACTTTGCATGAATCATCTCGGCGATCTTATACTCATCCATCTTGCTCACATTATCTTCTGTCATCACCGAATAATATGTCCCATTCTCTGTAAAGAAGCCGGAAACCTGATCACCTTCCTTTAAGCCGTCAATCGGTTCATCGACAACGTTAAAAGGCACCTTGTGTCTGACACTCATGCCGGCGCCGGCCTTATCCAGCTCATCCATGGACTTGCCGCCGATGGAAACGGTTCTGGTTCTGGAATTATCGAAGAATTCCTCGATATCCATCTTCTTCTCATCCGCAAGACCGGCTTCCAGTCTTCTCATATACTTATACAGGGCTGAATAATCCTTGGAATACTTCTTGATGAGCTTATGATACATTTCAGTCTTAGCCGTATCATTCTTCTTTTTGGCCTCTTCCAGACCGTTAAAATAGGCCACGCCGCACTTCTCATAATTCTGAATGAGCTTTTCCACATCATCTTTATCCAGCTTCTTCTTGCTGTTCCGGAACTCCTGAATCTGATTGTAAAGACCCTGGACAGCCTCCTTCTCAGGCACGGCCAGATTTCCCTGCATGATCTTTGACATAAGATCCTGTCTCTTCTGTAATCTTTCGTTTGGCATTTTTCTTTCCTCCCTGGGATAATATAGTAAGATTCGATAAAACTCTGTTTTAGTGATGCACACTTTTACGGTACCGCATTCCTTTTCTATGCGGCTTTTCCTATACCTGTCATTATATTCTATCATTAATAACAAAAGCGCAACACGAAAACTCGTTTTTTTGTTGATTTTCCCGAATTTCATAATAATCCCCCGAAAACCGCCGTTTTCAGCCGTTTTCCCTGTTGACAATTCAGGAAAAGAAACTATAATCATGTTACTTTGAAAGAAAAAGGATTTAACCATGAAGGATATGACCAAAGGGAGTCCCGCGAAGCTGATCTTCTTTTTTACGATTCCCTTCATCTGCGGGCTCATTTTTCAACAATTATATAATCTGGGCGACGGCAAAATTGTCAGCATGTATCTGAGCAAGCAGGCATTTGCCGCCGTTGGTGCGACCGCGGTCATCTCCAACACCCTGATCAGCCTCATGAACGGTTTCACCCAGGGCTTCGGCATCCTGATTTCCAACAGCTTCGGCGCCAAAGACTTCCCGCGGCTCCGGCGCAATGTGGCCGGGAGCATCCTCCTTACGGCAGGGCTTATCATCCTGCTTACCGCCGGCAGTCTCATTTTCATCAAACCGATTCTGGAACTGATGGATACGCCCGACGATGTCATGGACTTCGCGCTCCGCTATGTCCGCATCATCATCGCAGGTCTGGTTTTTTCTACCTTGTATAACCTGGCCGCCAACATCCTCCGGGCGCTGGGAGACAGCCGCACGCCCCTCTATTTCCTGATTCTGTCGGTTGTGATCAACCTCGGACTGGACCTTCTTTTTGTAGGAAGCTTCGGGATGGGCATCGCCGGCGCGGCTTACGCCACAATCCTCTCCCAGATGATCTGCAGCATCTGCTGCTGTGTCTTTATTCTGATCAAGTATAAATATATCCTGCCACATAGAGAAGACTGGGCAGGGATGAAGCAGGAGCTTCCCACCCTCTTTGCCACCGGACTTTCCATGGGCTTCATGATCTGCATCGTCAATATCGGCTCGATCATCCTGCAGTCCGGCATCAACGGACTCGGCTCCGATATCATGGCCGCCCAGACAGCCGGCCGGAAGATTTTCGACCTCACCTGCATCCTGATCTACTCCTTCGGCGTCAGCATGACCACCTTTGCCGGACAGAATACAGGCGCCGGACAGATTGAACGGGTGCGGCAGGGCGTACGCTCCGCTGTCATCATCGTCACGATCATTTCATCGGTGCTTCTTGTTCTGACCTATCTCTTTGCGAGGCCGCTCATCACCTGGCTTGCCAGCACCAATGAAGCGACCATTGTGGATAACGGTGTCCTCTACTGTACGATCGGTGTCAGCTTCTACTTTGTCCTCGGTCCGCTGTTCATCTTCCGCTGCACCCTGCAGGGCCTCGGCCATAAGATTGCACCGCTTTATTCATCCATTTTGGAGCTTCTGGTCAAGATCCTGTCCGTCATGTTCCTGGTGCCGTGGCTGAAGTACCTCGGCGTTGCCCTGACGGAGCCGATCAGCTGGGTCGGAATGACCATCCTTCTGGCCATCCTGTATTTCTACTACATTCCGAAGGACATCCGGAAATTTCAGAAGAACGAGCCAAACTGATTTTTCCATATAATAGAAGAAAAAAGTGTGTATTCTCTTGTAATTTCAGAAAGATTTGTGATAGAATAACGTCTGTTCGGTCATAGTTAAAAACCGGATACAATAAAACGAAACTCTAAGGAGATCCATCATGATCTATGATAACATCCTTGCCGCCTCCGGGGATACGCCCCTCATCCGTCTGCAGCACATGACGGGGCCGGACGACGCGGAGGTTCTGGTAAAATATGAAGGGATGAACATCGGCGGTTCCATTAAGACCCGTACCGCCCTGCAGATGATCGAAGCCGCGGAGAAGGAAGGCATCCTGACCCCGGACAGCGTGATCGTCGAACCTACGAGCGGCAACCAGGGCATCGGCCTTTCCCTTGTGGGAGCCGTGAAAGGCTACCGCGTGATCATCATCATGCCGGACAGCGTCAGTGCGGAGCGCCGGCTTCTGATCCGCCAGTATGGCGCGGAGCTCATGCTGATCCACGACGACAATAACATCGGCGAATGCATTGACCGCTGCATAGAAACAGCAAAGCAGCTCTGCCGCGAGAACGAAAACTACTTTATGCCGGACCAGTTTTCGAATAAGGAAAATGTACATGTACATCTTCTCTATACCGGTCCGGAAATCCTAAGACAGGCAGAAAAGCCCATCCACGGCTTCTGCTCCGGCATCGGTACCGGCGGAACCATCACCGGTATCGGCAAGGTTCTTCTCGAAGCGAACCCGGACACACTGATCTGGGCTGCGGAACCGGAGCATGCAGCGATCCTTTCGGGCGGATCCATCGGATCCCACCTGCAGATGGGCATCGGCGACGGCCTGATCCCGCCCATCCTTGATCAAAGCATCATCCGGAAGATTGAGATTGTCACCGATGAGGAAGCGATCAGCACCACCCGGCAGCTTTGTACAAAGGAAGGTATCCTCTGCGGTATCTCCAGCGGAACCAATGTCTGCGTAGCCCTTCGGATGGCGAAGCTCCTGGGAAAGGGTAAGACGGTCGTTACCGTCCTGCCGGATACCGGAGAAAGGTATTTCAGTACGGAGCTTTTTCAGGAAGTCTGAACAAAATCGACAAACGCTTGAAACACTGAATAATATGTTGATGTTCTAACGATAGCACCGAAAATAAGCAGGTAAAAAAAATGAGCAAAGAAGAAAACAAAACAGAAGAAACGGAGCTGACAAAAGCTTCTGCTGAGGAAACAGCCGAAGAGAAAGCCACCGAAGGAAAAAACGAACAGGCTGAAAAAACCGATGCGGAAATAACTTCGGATACGGCCGAAGCAACTTCAGCAAAATCTGAAGCAGACAGCAAAAACAAAAAGAAACAAAAGGAAATCTCTCCCTTAAAAGAACTCAAGGCGAAGAAGAAAGACATGCCGAGGAAAGAATATAAGGCGGAGAAAAAGAAGGTCAAGAAGGAGATGAAGGCCGATAAGACGCGGCCGATTTCAAAGGCGAAGGTCACACTTCTGCTCGTGCTCCTCTTCCTCTTTACCTTCCTTCTGGCGGGCGTCATCTGGGCGCTCAATACCTGGAGCGTCATCAATATGGATGAGCTGCTCTTCCACCTTCGGGTATCCCTCCGCGGAACCAACCCGGACATGGTGAAGGAATTCATCCTCTATACCGTCGGCGGCGGCCTGCTCGTCACGATTCCGGCAGCCTTCCTGCTGATCAAGTTCAGCAGAAAACGCGGCAAAGTCGGTCGGATCATCTACCGCGTACTGCAGCTCATCACATCTTTTATTCTGATCGGTGCCATCCTTGGCGCATGGTTCGGCTTTGGGCTTGGTAAGTTTATCCGGAACCAGTTCCGGTACTCCAACCTCATCGCCCAGGAATATGTGGATCCGGGTACGGTCAAGCTGACCTTCCCCGAAAAGAAGCGCAATCTGATCTTCATCTACATGGAATCCATGGAAATGACCTTCACGGATGAAGCAAACGGCGGCGCCTTCGAGGAGAACATCATTCCCGAGCTGACGGAAATGGCAAAGGAAAACGAAGACTTTTCCGGCAACAGCAGCTATATCAACGGCGGAATCGCCCTCCCATGCACCATCTGGACCATGGGCGCCATCTTCGGTACCACGAGCGGTCTTCCGCTTAAAACACCGCTCAGCCGGAACGGAATGTCCGAGAAGAACTCCTTCTTCCCAGGCATCGTGAATATGGGCGATATTCTGGAGGATGCCGGCTATAACAACCGCCTCATCATGGGAACGGATGCCACCTTCGGCGGCTGCCGTCTCTACTACGAAAGCCATGGCGACTTTACGATCCATGACTACGAATATGCCAAGGACGTAGGACTCATCCCCGAGGATTACAAGGTTTGGTGGGGCTATGAGGATGAAAAGCTCTTCGCCTACGCGCAGGATGAGCTTCTGGAGCTCTCCAAGGAAGATAAACCCTTCCACCTGGTCCTGCAGACCATGGATACGCACTTTGAGGACGGCCACTACTGCCCGCAGTGCGACAGAAAATTCGGCAAAAACAAATATGCAAATGTCATGAACTGCTCCTCACGGATGGTTCAGGCCTTTGTGGAATGGGCAAAGACCCAGGACTTCTACGAAAACACGACCATCGTGATCACCGGAGACCATCCGACCATGGATACGGACTTCTGTGAGAATGTACCGAACAGCTACCAGCGGAAGACCTACACCTGCATCATCAATCCTGCAGTATCCGTAAAGGATCCTGACAAGGTGAGAAAGTACTCGACGCTGGACCTCTTCCCCACGACACTCGCGGCCATGGGCGTTGAGATTGAAGGCAACCGGCTGGGACTCGGAACGAATCTCTTCTCCGATACGCCGACGCTCCTGGAACGCTATGAGCAGACAAAGGTCGAAACCGATTTCGACCAGCGGTCCACGCTGATGGAAAAAATGTTCAAGGGCCAGTATACCAGCCCGGGGAAGAAGCAAAAGTAATCACGCTTCTTCCGATCAAAGCGTTTTCGCTTTGCAGATCAAAACGGAAGCAAATCGAGTAGGGAGGATTTAATCCCCCTACTCGATGATGTGGGCTCGTCAAACAGGATTTACTTTGCAACAGGCTTAACCTTAACTTCCTTCACCTTCTGGGCATCCTCGATCTTCTTAAAGATCTTGTCGTTTCTCTGGATCATCTTCTCGACAATATCCAGACGAGCCTTACCGCGGTCAGTTACCGGGTTGAAGATGGAACCCTTTCTCTCCTTGAAATAGGTGACTGCCTTTTCCTGCAGGGCTTCCAGACGGCCGAATTTCACTTCCGGATCCTTGCCGCCCTCCATACTCTGGTCGGCCGCTTCGATCACCTTGTTCATCTCCGCATAGAGCTCCTTCATGTAGGTGGATTTGTATTTTCCGTTGCTCTTATACAGCGTATCCAGCTCATCCCTGGTCTTCTTCAGGAAATCAATATCCTCTTTCGTAAGCTTAACAGTTGCGGTTTGCTCGCGCTCCGCCTCAATCTCAGCCTTCTTCTTACCTGCGTTGAATCTCTTGTTCTTATGCTCCACGGAGGACTTGATGGAATTGGTCTTTTCACGCACGAGCGTCTTGTACGCTTCGTAAATCTTTTCCTTGGTCTTTCCGGTCATCATGGCCTGTTTAAACATCGGATCATCAACCAGATTGTTTCTGAACTTATGCATGGCCTTTTCGACATCTGCCAGAGCATATTTTCCATTCTCATCCGCTACAAGACCGTTTCTCCGGCTTACCTTCTCGTCATCCGCAAGGTCTGTTCCCTTTCCGAAGAAGGTTCTCTTGGCACCCGGCTCCGAAAGCATCTTGTACATGAAATATTCCGCTGTATCCAAAATATCATTGGGCAAGTTATATTCCATATTTCTCTTGGAAAAATCATCCACATACGCGTAGATGCCCGATTTCATCTCGGTAAGGATTTCATCGATCGTCAGCTTAAAGCCCTGCGCATCATATTTTGCCTCTTTCTCATCCGAGAAATTGATGAATTTCTGCGCATCAGCCCTTACTTTTTCCCTTGTTCTCTGCAGATCCTTATCATACTGCTTCCAGCCATCGGCAATTTTCGCGGGACTCTGCTTCAAATAAGCCTCATTCACGGTCAATGTATTCAGGTACGCCTTAAAATCCAGGTTCTCGGAAAGAGAATCCGTAAGCTCCTGCAGTTTCTCGGTTCTGTATTCATACTGCTCTTCATTTCGGATCTTGTATTCCAGAAGGCAATAATCCTTTTCATCGTCAAATCCGTAATTCATGCAATAAGCCATGAGAGGCGCCATGGTTTTCTGCCCTTCCGCCGTAAGCTTATTGTCTCTTGTTCCTTCATTTAAAACCCTGTCCATAAGATTTGCCATCGCAAGCTTTTCGTTTTTGCGATACTTTTCCACAAGCTGATGAACGGCAATTTCCTCATCGGCCTTTGCCTGATCGATCCGGGTAACCTTCAGCTTTCCGGGTTTTTTCGGATCCGGCGCAATGTCAATAAAGTCGAGCGGCTTGGATTCCAAAACTTCTGTCGCGTTCTGATAATATCCGGCAGCTGCCTTATAGCCGGGCATGGTTTTCGCATAATTCTCGATAGTCTGACGCTCAAAATCCTTTCTCTCTTCTTCAAGGATTTTAAACTTCGGATGCTGCTTCAGAATCAGGTCAATCCCTTTCGCCAGATCCACCGCATCCTTTTCCAATACACTGGTTGCATAGATTATGATCTTATCCGTAAGCTCCCAGTTATTCACAAAGGGATCAATTTCAAGGCCATAGGTCGGCTTCTCATTCAGAAGCTTAAAGCACCTCTGGTTTTCCTCTGTTGCCTTCTTACCTACCGGGAGCAATGTCACTACCTTCAGTTTGGTCAGAGTCTCAATAAAAGTATCTACCTCCTCTTCACCGAGCTCTGCAATAACCTGTGTGAGCGCTTCCTCCTCCACGGAAGGGTTCTGCTTCCCCTCATTCTTCATGCTGTCAACGATCATTTTGGCAAGCTTTGTCCCTGATTCCACATTCCGCTTTGCAAATTCTTTCCGTATTCTTTTCTTTGCCGCAGCAATTTCTTCCGGTCTACCCATTTTCTTTTTCTCCTTTTCTGCTATGTTCCTTGATTTTTTTTAGTTTTTATCGATCAGCATCGATTTCCGTTTCACTATGTTCTGAATGATATCACACCGGAGGCAACAAAAACGCAACAACGACGCATGCCTGTTTTTCTTTTTCTCATATTTATTCTATCTTAGCATATAATCCGGAAAAATAAACGAAAAGATACACCCGCCATGCGTTGACAACAGAAACAAACAGTGTTAATATTCAAAAATGATAATCAATTTCAAATGTGAACTTGTATAATCAACTCGCGCTACAGATTCCTTTCATCGGCGCAGAGAACGACAATAACATAATAAATGATTCTGCACATGATATTACAATCAACAGGGGAACAAACATGCCACAGAAGATTACCTATAAAACAAAACAACGGGAAGAGCTCATCACTTATCTGGAGGATACCAAAGGCGAGCATATCACGGCCATCGATGTATGCGACTATTTCCACGGGATGGGAAACCCCATCGGAACATCGACGGTTTACCGGCAGCTGGAACGGCTTGTGGATGAGGGGCTTCTTGCCAAATATATTCTGGAGCCGGGCAGCCCGGCCTGCTTTGAATATCTCGGGGCGGAGCATGCGGAAGGCACTGCGCCCTGCTTCCACTGCAAGTGCGAAATCTGCGGAAAGCTGATCCACATGCACTGCGAAGAGCTGGAACAGATTGCGGGGCATCTTCTCGCAGATCACGGATTCCTGGTGAATCCGCTCCGCACCGTATTCTACGGGGTGTGTGATGCGTGCAGGGAAGAAGCTTAGAACCATATCGGAAACATGACAGAAACGCACAGGAAGCAGAAATCACAAAAAGAGCAGACTGATGCGCTTCCAATGGCACACGTTGATTCAAATTCAAGCAGCATACTTGCATAGTACCGGAAATAAAAAAATGGCATATATAACAGTAAAAAATCTATCCTGCGGCTACAGCGGCCGGCCCGTGGCGGAAAAGATCAGCTTCACGCTGGAAAAGGGAAGCTATCTCACGGTTCTCGGCGAGAACGGCGCGGGAAAAAGTACATTTGTAAAAACACTTCTGGGGCTGATCCCTGCACTCGGCGGAGAGATCACGCTCGGTGAGGGACTAGGTCGGCACGAGATCGGCTATCTGCCGCAGCAGACCGATCTGCAGCGCGATTTTCCGGCTTCCGTACAGGAAATCGTCCGGAGCGGCCTCGTGGGACGGCGCGGTCTTCGTCCCTTTCTTCGGCATGAGGAAAAAGAGGAAATCCGACGCATCATGACGCGCCTCGGCATCGACGGGATGGCCCGGAAAAGCTACCGGGAGCTCTCCGGCGGCCAGCAGCAGCGGGTTCTTCTGGCGCGGGCATGCCTCGCAGCCGGCAAGGTCATTCTGCTGGATGAGCCGGTGACCGGTCTCGATCCGAAGGCATCCGCAGAGTTTTATCGCCTGATCCGCGAGCTCAACAAGGAAGGCATGGCCGTTCTCATGGTCAGCCATGATGTCGCCGCTGCGGAGGCAGACGCGACCCACATCCTGCATGTCGGCAAGAAGGTCTTCTTCGGCACAAAGGACGAATACGAAAAAAGTGCCATCGGACGGCACTTTCTGGCTTCCTCCCGCGAAGATGATGCGGACGGGGAAAAGAATGATAATTATAAAGAGATCCACTACCGGGAAGGCTTCGGCGGAACCGGGGAACTCCGGCAGGAAGACAGTGCGCGCGATGGCTCGTTAGCCGGAAGTTCCGGACTATCTCCGGCTGGCTCCGTTCGAGAACGCTCCGGCCGGAAGAAAAGCAAACAGGTTCCTTATGACGCCAGCTGGAAGAAAAAACCGGCAGCGGGCCAATCCAAGCCGGAC
>CACYDN010000073.1 GCA_902773185.1 uncultured Lachnospiraceae bacterium
AAAGCACCGCTGTTCATCGGCAGCGGAAAAACCTGCGCCAAGACCGACTATGTCCTGTCGCCCAATGAATCGGATATCATCCGGCTGGATCAGGACAGGCTTTTCCGGCTGCTGGCAGAAAAAGATCTGGCAGACAGCTATGAGGAGTTCATTCTCAGCGGCGGGACGGATATGTATCGTTTTCTTACCGAAAACTGCAACATTCCCTGGCGCGAGGTCGAGAAACTTGCGCAGTATCGCGTGAAGGCAGGCGATGCGCTGGATCGTCGTCATTCCCTGAAAAATATACAGGTTTTCTGCCGCGACGGGGAAGGAAACGCATACGTTCCCGGAAGCAGTTTGAAGGGTGCAATACGGACAGCTTATCTCTTTGACAGAATTATTGCAGACGAGAAAACTCCAGTGGCGTCAGATGCTCGCGAACGGCTGAAAGATTGCCGCATCAACGAAGCAAAATATGTGAATACGCTTCGTTATGTAAACGATAAGAAGAATAAAACTCGCGGCGATATGGTAAGCAGCATTCTGCAGGGAGTTCGGATTTCCGACAGCCTTCCTATTGATCATTCACGGATGATGCTGGCGGATAAAATTGATGCCCTGCCGGACGGAACCGACCATAAACTGAATGTATGCAGGGAATGTGTCCGTCCGGGTACGGAGATTCTTTTTGCCCTCACATTGGACCGTTCTGTTGGGGGCGATTCCATAACGGCAGAGAGCCTTATGAACGCGATTAACCAGTTTACGTGGTACTATATGGATCGTTATCTGTATGATGGTGATCAGGAAAGGTTTATTCCACCGGAACGGATGGCTGATGTTTCCTGGGAAAACGCTATTCTTCTCGGCGGCGGGGCGGGATTCTTTTCCAAAACGCTGGCTTATCCTTATTTTGGCGATCGTGCAGGCGAAATGGTTCAGGACTATCTGGCAAGCGTGTTCAGGCGTCACGGGCATGAAAGAGACCTGGACCGTTACGGCATTTCTCCGCATACGATGAAATATGCCCGATATGAAGGGAAATTGTATCCGATGGGACTTTGTGAGGTGAGCATATCGTGATGCCGGGCAATGCTTTGTTTCTGAGCAGATATGAATATGAACTGAACGGCAGCCCCGCGATTGGGTTTTCCGATGCACATCGCCTGTATGCCTGGCTTTTGTCTCAACTTCCTGCAGAGGAAGCTGAATGGCTCCACGAGGAAGGAAATCTGTCGATTTCCCAGCATGTCAGGAGAGAATATGAAACTTCCAGGACAATCTGGTCGGTCAGTATTCTCTCTCAAGAGGTATATACATTGATTTGGCCTGTTTTAGAGAATCTCAAGGAAATCAGGCTTCATCCCGAAACACTGAAAGCCACCATGCTTAGGCAGGTTGGCTTTCAGTCACAGCTGGAATTCATACGGCATGCACGAGAGCACACTATAGACCGAGTTGCTGAGGTCTCCTTGTTATCTCCATTGGCGTTCCGGCAGGCGGGTCATTATGTGATCTATCCTCAGGAGAGCCTTCTTTTAAACAGCTTGGCGAATAAGTGGAATGCTGCGTTTTCGGAGTTTCCACTGGAAGATGAAGACGCGATGAAAGCCATGGAGGACGGGATTATGATTCGCGATTATCAATTGCGAACAGTGCGCTTTGCGTTAAAGGGAAACAAGATTCCGGGATGTCTCGGAAAGCTTTATCTTCAGTCCCGCCTCCCGGAACCGCTTTTTGAGATATGGAATCTTCTTTTGCAGTACGGCACTTTCTGTGGTGCGGGTATTAAGACCACCTTGGGAATGGGCGCATTGGGTTTATCCAAAGTCGTATAGATTTATTCCACACCCCACGCGGTGGACGGATACCCGTTCTCGTCCACATAGATTACTTCTGCCATAATAATCATTTCACACCCCTTACGGGGACGGATACACATAATATTGCGCATCTGGATAATCTTTGATAATAATCATTTCACACCCTTTACGGGGACGGATACATATAAACATCGGAACTCCCCACTTTCTTTGGTAATCATTCCACACCCCTTACGGGGACGGATACTGTTCTGCGCTGCCCAGGTACCGAATCCTTTGATAATCATTTCACACCCCTTACGGGGACGGATACCGCCTCGCGTTCGATGTATTCAGCCATCACTCATAATCATTTCACACCCCTTACGGG
>CACYDN010000074.1 GCA_902773185.1 uncultured Lachnospiraceae bacterium
GCAGACGGCACCTGAGCAGACGGCGCCGAGCGAACAGCAGCCGTAATCGTAAACCAATAAAGAATTCTTCAGGCAGGCTGAGCATGACGCTGATTTTAGCGGAATTGCGGCCTGCCTGAAGGAAGTGATAGAAGGAAAGACCAAATGGCAAAAAAGAAATCCAAAAACAGGACGAATCAGAACCGTCAGGCAGCTGAAGAACAAAGGCTTCAAAACGAAGGCGCATTTAATTCCGAATATGCAGATGCGGATGAAGAGGATCGCCGTTATGCGGAAGATTACGGTGAGATTTATCCCGATGAGTCCGACAGCGGTTCTTCGTATGCGGATGAATATGCTTACCAGACGGACTATGCGGACTATGAGGAAGAGCCTACTGTAGCCATCGATCTCGCAGCGGATAAGGCTGCGAAGGCCGAGGCGAAACGTGCCGCGAAGTTGGCAAAGGCCAGAGCAAAAGCGGAGTCAAAGGCTGCGAAGTCATCTTCAAAATCTGCCGGGACGGATCAGACCAACGGAAAAGAAGGTTCGAATCCTGCGGAAGCTGCCGAAACCGGTACGCCCGGGGAAGAGGTGGTTGATTCTCCTGAACTTTGGAGTACGCCTGCCGATGTTATTTTTTCGGCGGAAACGGTTGAGGCCGTTGATCCGGATGAGCTTTCCGGTAAGAAAAAATCAAAAAATAAAAAGAAGCCTGCAAAGCCTGCGGAAGAATCCGGTGATATACAGGACGCCGGTGGTAATGAAGAAGGCGGAGAAAATGACGGAACAGAAGCAACAGAAGGAACAAAGGGAACAGGCAAAATGTCCTCTTCATCCAAAAAATTCGTTCTGATCCTGGGTATTGTTTTTGTGGCGCTTCTTCTTGCGCTGGTAATCATTCAGCTGGTTTCCGGAAAAAAGAAGAAAACAGAATGTACGGATATTTTTGCGGATACGGATTATCCCTGCTGCTACTGGATGGATAAAGAGGTGATGCAGTTTAAACTGGATGGCAGTAAGACTGCAGATCTTTTGTGGGATGTCAGAGTGAGGGATTCCGAAGTCCTTGAAGTCGGTATAAAAGGCGAAGAGAAGAATGGAAAAGCAACTTATACTTTTACGCCGCAAAAAGAAGGAATGACCGAGGTTTTCTTCTACAGAAAAAGAACCTTTGAAGAAAAAGAATATAATGCAGTCAAGATTTCACTGCCCATGTATGTATCAAAAGAGGAAGGCGCATTCGTCATAAAAATCATGGATTATGCGGCGCTGGAGGACTTCGGATGCGTTCTCTGCGGAAGCTCCACGGAGTATCCGTATCTTCTCAATAATCAAGATGGTGTTGCATCCATCCTCTTCCTGAAGGGTAAGGGTAACTGGACCCTCTCCGCAGATGGTACGGTTAGTTTGGAAACAGTATTTGTAAGTGAGGCGGAAACCCTGATCTATGTAAGAGATAACCGGGAAACCCTTCAATCCATTTTGCATCCTTCAACGGAAGAGGTTTCATCGGAAGAAGCTGAAGCTGCTGCGGAGGATGATATGGAACCGGATACCTCCTTTGTGGAAGGAACTGCTACAGATGCGAGCGGCACGGATGCTCGGCCGAAGGTGCGGATAGCCGAATCGGATGATAAAAAAGAGAGTAATACGGAGGCTGAATCGAATGAGGCAGTGACCGGTGATCCGAATGCCACGGAAACGAATATTTCGGTTACGAACGGAACGATAACCGAGACGGTTCATGTCCGGTTTGCGGATGAGGGAAAGATCTATCTTTCTCTGAATAAGGAAAAGTAATCCAAACAAACATAGAATTTTTACTGATCAAGATAAATCAACTTGAAGGAACTGAGCGAATGAGTAAGATCAAATCCTATCCTATGCTCCTGGAAGCAAGAAACATTCTGCTGGATCATTATCATCTGACGGATGACAGGCATATCATAGTAGATAATGATATGCGGATTCAGCCCTATGGTGCGGCTGACGGAGCAACAAAAATACGATTTTTCGGTATATCCAGGAGACACAGGATTTATACCGCGGATACCGGTAATCGGCGTGTCATATATGCATCCAAAAAATCCATGCAGAACCTGGGACGTATGGTTGATTTTCAGGCAGAACCGTCTGCAGCGGCCTGCAGGGTGAAAATGTATATTTTTTATCCGGTTGTGCTCGTATTCTTTGAAAATAAGGATGGGGATCTTCAGCTTTCCACCTTTACGGCAAGAACATTTCTTTCTTTCCTGGCTCACCGCATGACCCGGAAACGCTTTGAAAAGCAGATGGAGGAATTCCTTTCCGAGGGCGTTGTCAAGAAGGAAGAAAAGATCAAAAAAGAAAAGAAAAAGAAGGAATCGTCCGAAGAAGGGGCGACTTCAGAGGAATCTTCGAAAGAGAAGAAGAAAGAAAAGAAGCTGAAGAAAAAGAAAGAGAGAAAGTCCTTAAGACAGAAAGTGTATGAACTAAAGTATGGCAAGGACTATAAAAGCTTTGGTGATCTTTTTCAGGATGAAAGCGGTTCCGAGAATGAAGACGACTTCAATCCGGAAGATGAAGAGAGACGCGCCAGGGAACGGATGGATGAAGAGGATGATCTGGATATGCCACTCCCCGGAAAGGCACCCAGGGAACCCGCTGAGCTTCGGAAAGCTCCACCGAAGAGGAAGAAAAAGGAAGCGGATGAGTAAATCTGCCCGGTAGAGCAGCCATCTGCGGGAGTGTAGTGAGATAAGAGGAGAAAATGTATATGGGAGATATGCAGGAATTGATCCATCTTAGAGGAATTGATAAGGGAGAAGATGTTGATATGAAGATCAGCGCTGATGGGAATTCAATCATCGTAAATGCAGTGGACGACGCTGTGGATCCCGTGCAGGCTTTTATTCGTGAAAAACTTCTTCACTACGGCTGTGATAAGAAGCCTTTGATGCAGATTCGTCTTGCTGTGGAAGAAATATTCGTCAATATTATTTCCTATGCCTATAGACCCGATATCGGGAAAGCAGAGATCAGCTGCACCGTTGATGAGGATCCTCTTTGCGTGACCATCCAGTTCATGGACAGCGGAAAGCCCTTTGATCCGCTGGCAAAGGAGGATGCGGATGTTTCCGGCCAGATGTTTTTAGAGCGCGCCGGCGGGTTTGGTATTCATCTTGTCAAAAACACTATGGATGATGTGGATTATGAATATAAGGATGGCAAGAACATCCTTCGAATCCGCAAGAATCTGCAATGATCTGCGGACGAATACTATTTTATAAATCTATTGGGGGTTCAAAAAAAAAAAAAAAAAAAAAAAAGACCGTAATCCCAATCTATATACACTTGTCATAACATTTGTACTGTTTCTTCTTGCGCTCCTTTCTTTTTGTATTGCCCTGATCGGGTATCACAGTTTCACCAAATATTTTACAGAAGAATATAATGAATCCGTGGAAAAGACCGCGGTTACAGCCAGATATCTGGTCGATGGCAACCGGATCAAATACTATATGGAAAACGGCGATGATTCCAACGATTACAAGGAGACAAAGTATTATCTGACGCGTCTTTGTAATACACAGGGAATGTCTGTTATTTATGTCATGACTGTCAGCAATGATTATAAGCTGACAACCTCCGTGTTTAACTGTCTCAGCGATGACAGTACCTATACGCCGTGGGAAATCGGTTACGAGGTACCCACCTCCGATGTGGAATATGAAAAGGCGTATAAAAAAATGTACGAAGAGGGGCTTGAGAGTGCAACGGTTGTCCGGATTGAAAATCTGAACACCGGAAAGCCGCACGTGACGGCGCTCGTTCCCATCAAGGATGACAGCGGCAAGGTCGTTGCCATTCTTCATGTACAGCGTTTTGTGAAGAGACTGAACACCATCCGCCGGAAGTATTTGGTTCAGCTTTCGGTAACCGCCGGAATTCTGATGATTCTTGCCGGCCTTATGGCATCCGTCTTTTTACGGAAACAGGTTGTAAAGCCCATTCGAAAGCTTACCGGAGAAGCAGAACGTTTTGCCAGGGATAATACCCGGCAGGAAACCGGTTTTGATAAAGGCATCTGTAAAGTGCGCGAGATCAACAGTCTCGCAGCATCCATCGACAAAATGGAATATGATACCGTGAAATATGTTGCGGATATTACCGCTATGACGAAGGAATCTGAGCGAATCGGTACGGAGCTGGATGTGGCATCCAAGATTCAGACAGGCCTTCTGCCTGTTGAATTTCCGGCCTTTCCCGAGCGTGAGGAATTTGATATCTTTGCCACCATGGATCCGGCCAAGGTCGTGGGCGGTGATTTCTATGACTTTTTCCTGGTCGATGATACCCATCTGGCGTTTCTGATCGCGGATGTTTCGGATAAGGGAGTTGGCGCAGCCTTCTTTATGGCCATTGCCAAGACCATCATCAAGACACATGCTTTGACAGGGGCGTCGCCTTCGGAAATTCTGGAGGCTGCCGATCGGATTATTGCGACAAAGAACCCTGCCGGTCTCTTTGTGACCGTATGGATGGGTGTGATCGATATTGTGACCGGTCATGTAACGGCCTGCAATGCGGGACACGACTACCCGGCTCTTCTGCAGAATAAAGAAGAGGGCTATCAGATCCAGAAGATCAAACACGGTCCGCCTGTGGCATTTTTGCCGGATATGGAATTTCCCGCTATTGAATTTGATATGAAGCCGGGTGACCGGATTTTCCTCTACACAGACGGTCTGAATGAGGCAAAACGCGAGGATGGCGAACGCTTCGGAACCGCAAGGATGCTGGAGGTTCTCAACAGCCATCAGGGCGACAGTGAGGAAGATACGCTTATGGCCATGCATGAGGCTGTCCGCGCCTTCTCCGGCGATGAGCCGCAGTTCGACGATATGACCATGCTGGGCTTAACATTCCGCGGGAGAAAATAAAGTATTTTATGCGAACGCAAATGATGCTTGGTTACATAGTGCGTTTGCCACGAATGCACACGACGCATACCTATGTTGTGCGTTTGTTGCGCTTTCGTTGCTTTCTGTTTTGTATAGTAATGTAAGATAGAAAGAGTCTGTTTTTTGGTTATACAAACCATTGAACATCAAATGTTGATACATGAGGTGAGAGCTATGCCAAAGAAGCAAATTAATCAACAGGCAAATCCGCAGGGGGCTGATCAGAATCAGAATCCGCCCAAGAAGAAAAAGAAAAAAGTCATTAAGAAAAAGGAAAACAATATCGCGCCGCTTAGCGCGGAGTTTGGCACCCTTCCGCAGAAAGACCAGAGAATTTTTGATCTGGAGCTTACCAGAAAGGTTCTTATGCATGAAGAACTGGATCAGAAGGAAAGCACACGTCTGAGCCGTCTGGTAAACAGTTTAACGAATGAAAGTCATAATGATCCGTATTGGCGGGAACTGAGAAATCAGGTGCGTCAGGAGAATCCGAATATTCCGAAGGAGAATCCGAATGATTTCAGTCGTCGTGACGCGGATGCGGAAATCGTTAGAAAAATAATTACAAACAAAGAGCTTTCGAATGAACAGTTTAAAAGATACAACTATGTTATTTTTAATAATATAGATAGATCTGATTATTGGAATAATATGGTAGAAACTGTATCGAAAGATACCGGTCGTGCGAATCCGCTTTATGTTCCAATGGATGAGAATCTTCTGTCTGAAGTTAAGAATGAAGTGAATTCCTATGTTTTTTCGGAAGCCTATGATCCGAATGCAGTTCGGGTAGAAGTGCAGGCAGCGGGCGCGAATGTACAGAATCCGAATCCTGAGCAGCAGAATCAGGCGAATCTGCAGGAAATCCCACAGGTGAATGACCCGCAGAACCAGGTGAATATTCCCCAGGGGCTGAATGATAATCTGCAGAATCAGGTGAATAATCTCCAGCAGCTGAATGATAATTTGCAGAACCAGATGAATATTCTTCAGCAGCTGAATGATAATCTGCAGAACCAGGTGAATAATCCCCAGATGCAGAATGATAACCTGCAGAATCCGGAAAATCAGAATATTCCGCCACAACAAATAAATAATCAGGAAAATCAGAATAACCAAGAGATTCAGAATAATCAGATCCATCTGGTGAATGACCCGCAGAACCAGGAAAATCTGAACGTTCAGGAGAATCCGCAGGAACCTCCAATCGTTCAGGAAGAAATCCCGGAGAATCAGATCATCGAAGAGGGTGAAGCTGAGGAGGATAATCTGGACGATGCCGTTGCCTATATGAAAGTTGCCGGCGTATCGAAGGAAAAGATGCAGAAAAACCCCGAGGTTCTGAACCGCTACAATGAGGTAGATGCGAAGAATGAATGGGATACGGATTACTGGAAGAAGCGTCTGGATGAACAAAAGGCGGAATTCGACCGTGTGGCTAAGGTAGAAAAAGAACTGTTCATTGCACAGAAAAAGCAGGAGCTTGAAGAAAAAAGGAAAGCCAGAAAAGCCAGAGGCAACATGTTCAGTGAAGAGAACAGGGTTGCTGATAATTTTGCGGAGCAGCAGCTGGCTGTATTGGAGGAAGAAAAACGAAAAGAGCGCGAGGCTGAGGAAGCGGCCAATAAGCAGTATGATTTAGATTCCAGGGTAGCCTATGCCCGTGTTTCGAATATGAAACACAAAATTAGTAGAAAAGACGTTCTCGCAAGGTACGAGGAAGTAGAGAGTAAGGATTTATGGAATCTGCCCTATTGGCAGAATCTTCTTGCGGAAGCGAAGGAAGAATTCGAAAAAGATACCGCTTTTGATAAAAAAGAGTATATTGCTAATCTA
>CACYDN010000075.1 GCA_902773185.1 uncultured Lachnospiraceae bacterium
AAAGCGGTGAAGGGGATGAATTCGCTGGATGTGATTCTGAAACTCATCATCGTCGCGTTGGCGGCCTATGTTCTTTTACGGGTTATCCGCGGTTTGATGCGAGTGTTCCTCAGAAGACACAGAAATGAGAATGAAACGGCGGAACGGATCGTCCGGGTGAAGAAAAAGGAGAAAGAGGGACGGGAGAAGATCGGCAGAAGATATGTTCTGGGAAATACACCGGAGGAAAAACTCAGGTGGCTATATAAAAAGAAGATACTGGCAAGGAAATCGTACTATCAACCGAAGGAAACGGATACGACAGAGATGATCGCGGAAAAACTTCGGGAAAACGATCCGACTGTTTCCGAGGAAGAACTTCGGCTTCTGACCGAAAGCTACAGAAATGTACGGTACGGTAATCATGTGCCGGATCGGGAGGAACTCAGGAATCTTCGCCGCCTGCTCCGGTAAGAGAATAGATGGGAAGTTTTTGGCATATTTTTAAGAATCCTGTCATCCTCTATATTTCCTATTGTCAGTAGGGCAATTTTTGTGATAGAATCTATTGAATACACTAGTAAATATAGTGTATATAATGTATGTTCGGGAATCGGTTTGCGGGCAGGCCGATTCATTGGTGTTGTAAAAAACGATATCAGACAGAAAATGCCCGAGTAATTCGTTTAGGAGGCGATATCTATGGGAATGACTATGACACAGAAGATTCTGGCGGCGCATGCGGGACTGGAAAGTGTAAAGCCCGGCGATCTGATCGAAGCGAAGCTGGATCTGGTTCTGGGAAATGACGTGACGACGCCCGTAGCGATCAATGAGCTTTCCAAGTTTAAAAAGCAGACGGTCTTTGACAATACAAAGATTGCACTTGTGATGGATCATTTTACCCCGAATAAAGACATTAAGAGTGCGGAGCATGTAAAGCAGGTCCGTGACTTTTCGAAAGCAAATAATATCGTAAATTTTTTTGATGTCGGACGGATGGGGATTGAACATGCCCTTCTGCCGGAGCAGGGACTGGTGACGGCAGGTGACTGCGTGATCGGTGCCGATTCCCACACCTGTACCTATGGTGCGCTTGGCGCATTTTCCACAGGGGTCGGCAGTACGGATATGGCGGCCGGAATGGTAACCGGAAAGGCATGGTTCAAGGTACCTGCTGCAATCCGTTTCGAACTCGTAGGAGAGAAGGCACCCTGGGTCAGCGGTAAGGATCTGATCCTGCACATCATCGGAATGATCGGTGTGGATGGTGCAAGATATATGTCCATGGAATTTACCGGAGAAGGCGTAAAGAGTCTTACGATGGATGACCGCTTCACCGTAGCCAATATGGCTATTGAGGCAGGTGCAAAGAACGGTATCTTCCCGGTAGACAGCCAGACACTGGAATACATCCGCGAGCATTCCGACAAGTCCTTTATTGCATATGAACCGGATGAGGATGCAGAGTATGAGGCGGTATATGAGATCGACCTCGGCAAGCTTCGGCCGACCGTAGCGTTCCCGCACCTGCCGGAGAATACAAAGCCGATCGATGAGGTCGGAGATATTGAAATCGATCAGGTTGTGATCGGTTCCTGTACCAACGGACGGATTTCCGATATGCGGATTGCGGCTGATGTCATGAACGGCAAGAAGTGCGCTCCCTGGGTAAGGGTGATCATCATCCCCGGCACGCAGGACGTTTACAGACAGATGCTTCGTGAGGGCCTTGCGGAGATCTTCATCGATGCCGGTGCGATCGTTTCCACACCGACCTGCGGTCCCTGCCTTGGCGGCCATATGGGTATCCTGGCGCATGGTGAAAAAGCGGTTTCCACAACGAACCGGAACTTCGTGGGTCGTATGGGTGCCATTGATTCCGAAATCTATCTGGCAAGCCCGGCCGTAGCAGCCGCGTCTGCAATCAAGGGTAAGATTGCCTCACCTGAGGAACTGGAGGCGTAAATAGTTTTTCTTTGACTTTGGAAAGGAAATAAATATGAAAGCACAAGGTTTTGTTCATAAGTACGGAGATAATGTTGACACGGACGTCATCATCCCCGCAAGATATCTGACGACCGCAGATCCGGCGGAACTCGCAAAGAACTGCATGGAAGATATTGATAAGGAATTCGTGAATCGCGTGAAGGACGGCGATATCATGGTGGCCGGCAAGAATTTCGGCTGCGGATCGTCCCGGGAGCATGCCCCGATTGCCATCAAAGCGAGCGGCATCGCCTGCGTGATCGCAGAGACCTTCGCCAGAATCTTCTACAGAAACTCCATCAACATCGGACTGCCGATCATCGAGTGCGAGGCAGCCGCAAAGGAAATTGAAGCAGGTCATGAGGTTGAGGTTGATTTTGATTCCGGTATCATCACGGATGTCACAACCGGAAAGACCTATCAGGGACAGGCATTCCCGCCCTTCATGCAGAATATCATTCAGCAGGGCGGCCTGATCAATTCCATCAACGCGAAGGAAGCTTAACAATAATTAACTTGGAGGAAATATAAAAATGGTCTGTAACATTGGTGTCATCAAGGGTGACGGTATCGGTCCGGAAATCGTCACAGAGGCGGAAAAGGTTTTAGATGCCATCGGCAAAAAGTATGGACATACGTTTCAGTATGAGGACATCCTGATGGGCGGCTGCTCCATCGACGCAACAGGCGAACCGCTGACCGATGAAGCGGTAGCTGTAGCAAAAACAAAGGATGCCATTCTCCAGGGTTCCATCGGTGGAAATACACAGACATCACCCTGGTACAAGCTTCCCCCGAACCTTCGCCCCGAAGCGGGACTTTTGAAGATCCGGAAGGAACTGGGACTTTTTGCAAACCTTCGTCCGGCTTATCTTTACCCGGAACTGAAGGAAGCCTGTCCGCTGAAGGAGAGTGTAGCGGATAAGGGCTTCGACATGATGATCATGCGGGAGTTGACCGGCGGTCTCTATTTCGGCGAACGGTACACCAAAGAGATCAATGGAAAGATGACTGCTGTGGATACGCTTCTTTACACAGAGGATGAGATCCGCCGCATTGCCATCAAGGGCTTTGATATCGCCAGAAAGCGCCACAGCAAGGTGACGCTTGTTGATAAAGCCAATGTTCTGGATTCCTCCAGACTTTGGAGAAAGATTACCGAAGAAGTGGCAAAGGATTATCCCGATGTGGAATTCGGTGTGATGCTGGTTGACAATGCGGCCATGCAGCTTGTGAAGGATCCCGCACAGTTCGATGTCATGCTGACAGAGAACATGTTCGGTGACATCCTTTCTGATGAAGCATCCATGATCACAGGTTCCATCGGTATGCTGCCTTCCGCTTCTCTGAATGAAACGAAATTCGGTCTTTATGAACCTTCGGGCGGATCCGCACCGGATATTGCAGGTAAGAATATCGCCAATCCGATTGCAACGATCCTTTCGGCGGCTATGATGCTCCGCTACAGCTTCGATCTGGACAAAGAAGCGGATGCAATCGAAAACGCCGTAAAGCAGGTTCTGGAAGAGGGCTACCGCACCATCGATATCGCAAAACCGGGCGAACCGCAGGTAAAGACCGATGAGATGGGTACGCTTATCGCAGAGCGTATATAAGGGGGCGGCATGGACAATC
>CACYDN010000076.1 GCA_902773185.1 uncultured Lachnospiraceae bacterium
GTGGGCTACAGCGAGGCTTTTGGCGCTGTGCTATTCGGGAAAGCAGGCAAGCATTCGGTCCAGTTATTTAAGAATCGTTATACTAGACCCGATACAGAGTCGGTGTCAGAAAATGAATTTGCATCTGACGGCAGATTTCCGAGAGTTCTTCGGAAATCTGCCTATTTCTTTTTTCCGCCTCCCGTGAGAAATCATAATAGAGGGTACTGTCATAGTAAGCCATCCGGCTGTCGGCCGAATAGCCGTCCATGCCTGCGATCCAGACCTCTGAAACACCGGCCTGCCGCAGAACACGGAGCAGCATCAAAACGGAATTGTCGATGATGTCCGGATTCCGGGAGGCATAGCTGGCAAAGTTCACCACAATATCCTTCTGCGTTGCCTCCTTCATGTTAGAGGTCACAATGCATCTGGCCATTGTTTTCCCCTGAATCTGCGCGAACCTTCGCATGTTGCTGCTGAAAATGTAATCCGGCGAAAACTCAGCCGCCAGGAAATTGGCTGCAATGACAGCTATATTTTCCTTCGGACCAATAGATTCGATTTCGTCTTCCCCGACTGAGGAAAGCGATTTGCCCGGTGCCAGAACGAGCACATGCTTCCCCTGAAGGGCCGCGCCAAGTTCTGCCACCGACTCCTTATCATCCAGAAAGCTTTCCTGATAAGTCCGGTAATATCCCTCCGCCTTTTCCTTGGAAAAACGAGCTTTATCCTCCGGTGAGATTCCCTGAAGCAGCTCATGGAATGCCTTGACCGTAAGGGTATTCTTCTCTGCGAGATATACCGCATAATTTGGATGGCAGCCGGTCGTCGCCGAAAGATACAGGGGCAGGGAATAGCCCCAGAATTTCGTCTTATAAATCTCACTCAGATACTCATCCATGATCTCGAGCATCGGTTCGATCTGATATGCCGTACCGTAGTTCTCATTCATGTAATCGGCAAAGAGCTCCAGATTTAAGTTCCCCGCACCGCGGCCCATGCCGAATACGCAGGCATCAATGATGAGCCCTCTGGGAAGGTTCATCTCCACAAGCGCCTCCGCATTGCCGTACGCCTGCTGCAGATTATTGTGGGCATGGTATCCGAGTAGGATGCCTTCCGCCATATTATTGTCCGCGAGATAAGCCAGCCGCAGGAACTGCTTTCTCTTAATGAGCCCAAACGTATCCACAATTGACATGGCAAAGGGATGCAGCTGATTGAAGAGCTCAATTCCCTCTATGAATTCTTTATCCGTATAGAGGTCCGTTCCGACAAAATTTACCGAGACAAAGTAGCCCAGTTCCTGAAGCCGCTCCGTATATGCATATGCCTCTTTGATCTTGTCCTTCTTAAAGATGACCCGCACGCCGTCCACCGAGCTTCCATCGCATGGCGCCAGCCGCTCCATCGGGATCGGTGCGCTCATGTCCAGCATGGCGACGTATTTCATCTTCTCGGATTTCGGTGTGATGGCCGGCACGATCGATTGAAAATCCGGGAACAGGGTACGGTCCTTATCGCAATTGTCTCCCTTCAGGAAGCCTACTTCGAAGATTTCGATTCCTGTCTTTGCAATTTTCCGGCTGAAGCCGCGGATGGTTTCCTCTCCGAAGTTCCAGTCGTTCACATACCCGCCGTCCCGGAGGGTGCAATCCAGCAAATATACCTTGCTCATATGTTTCTCCTGTTAATCTATGTCGTCTCACAAATACATTTTCTACAGCAACGGAATAAACATCTGATCTGCGAGTTCCTTCCTTGGGAGGAAGGGGGCGAGGTCTTCGAGCGGCGGGGATACGAGGGTTCCGTCAGGAAGACGTTTTGCACTGCTCTTCGGCTCCCAGACCTGATCCGTTCCCGTGAAGATTTCCGTAAAGACCGGTCCCTCCATCCGAAGCACTTCGTTGACAACCGCACGCATCTCCGCATTGCTATGTGCGGCAAAGTACGGATATCCGAATGCCTTCGCGAGTTTCTCGAATTCGGGGAAAGAAAGGTCTCCGGATTCCGGTCCGATTCCCACCTTCGTATGATCACCGAACAGATTGGTCTGCGTGATCCGAATCGAATGATATCCGTTATTATTGATCAGAAAAATTTTTACGGGAAGGCGGTTCGTCAGAATCGTCATCAGCTCCTGCAGGTTCATCATGATGGAGCCGTCTCCTTCCAGACAGATGGTCTCCTTTCCGCCTCCCGCTATGCACGTTCCGATTGCAGCCGGAAGACCGTATCCCATGGACGCCACCGCACTGTTATTCGCAAACCGGCTGTCCTTTTGGATCACATAGGCCTGGCTTCCCGCCACGCAGCATGCTCCGTTGCTGACTGCCGTAAGGCTTCCCTCCGGAAGACTCCGGCTTAAATAATCCATAAAACCGTATACGTTTACATTGCCGTTTCCCGAATCTGCCCGGTGCTTTTCCTGTACCACGGGATACTCCCGTTTCCATCTGCGGCAGGTTTCGAGCCACGATTCATCCGTAAAGACCCTTGGCTCCGCTACCCGGACTACCTTCTCAAAAAAGTCCTTTGCATCTGCCCAGACCGGAAGATCCACATGGATGGTCGGCTTTTTCATTTCCTCCGGATCCACATCGACCATTACCACCTCGGCTGCCCTGGCCCAGGTTTTCCAGTTATAGCCTACCTGCCGGATAGAGATTCGTGTTCCAACCGCCAGGATGAGATCCGCATTCTGGATGGCCCAGTTGCCCGGCCGGTCACCCATATTTCCGGCACGGCCGGTGTAAAGCGGATGGTCCGTCTCCAGAAGATCGATGGCATTCCAGTAGGTCACCACCGGGATATTCAGTTTTTCCAAAGCCTGCCGGAATGCTGCGTATCCGCCCGAAAGACGGATGCCGTAACCCGCATGAAGTACCGGACGCTTTGCTTTTCGTATTTTTTTCAGGATCCGCTCTATGACCTCCTCCGAAAGCGGCGGCGGAAGGGCATCATCCTCCCGCGGATCATAACCCGTAAGCTCATCCGTTTCGATGAAGCTCCCCTGGAAGTTCACGGGGATATCGATCCAGACCGGTCCCGGACGGCCCGTAACGGCAAGATGCCAAGCCCGCTCCAGATGATACCGGATTTCCTTCGGATCCTCTATCATCACGGCATACTTCGTCATGGAGCCTGCCGCGCGCGTAATATCAAATTCCTGATCGCCCATGGCCCGGAGATGCGCCCCAGTCTCCTTCTCGGCAAAGCGCGCTGTGGTATCGTAGCGCACCTGTCCGCTGAGGACAAACATGGGAAGCGAATCCAGCCATGCACAAAGTACCCCGGTAAGGGCATTCGTTCCGCCGGGGCCTGTTGTCACGCATACGGCAGCCGGCCGGTTATCCAGTCTGGCATATGCCTCTGCCGCAATCGCCGATGCCTGCTCATGGTGGTTATACGTCACCCGAAGCCCTTCTTTATGACCGAGTGCATCGTTTAGATGCATGGCACCGCCGCCCACAACACTGAACACATCCGTCACACCGTGTTCTGTGAGAAAATCCGCCACATAATCCGCCAGTCTCTGTTTCATTCCGCTCTGTCCTTTTCATTTCCGAAGAGACCAGTCTTGTTTGGCACCTTCTTCCATTCGGCACAGCGCTCCAAAACACTGCACCGATGCCGTACCTTTCAGACTGGTCTCTTACTCTTTTCTACATATGTTTCCGTTATTTTGAAATCACTACACTAATCCGTCAGCGTAACCGTAGCCGAACCGATCACGGCACCGTTACTGTCATAGGCCTCGATATAAAGAGGTCCCTTTGCCGCTTCATCCGCATTCGAGAACCACAGCCAACCGGAGTCACCCACCTTGATATCATAGCGGTCTGTCTCCTTCGCCTCCACCTCGGCTCCGTTGGCCCAAAGTCCGCGCCAACCGATTTTTGTCGTACCGGAATTGTCCCCGGAAACTACCCGGTAATGGAAAAATACCGTTTCCTTATAGTTTACCTCTGTCAGGTGGCTGGTCTTATCATCCTTGCTCGTGCTGACGGCATAGAATTCCAGCTTCCACTTATGCTTCTCCTCATAAAGCTGTCGGCTGTCCTTATAGTTCGCATCGTAAAGCTCTTTGAAGTAGGTTTCCACCTCCTGATCGCCCGTATGACCGGCATTGATCTCCGTCAGTACATACTGGTAAATCGCTTCCTTCCGGCGATCGGATGCATCGGAATAATTTTCCGCACTTTCGAAGGCTTCAATAGCATCGGTATATTTTTGATTCTCCAGGCACTCCTCACCCAGTGCGTAGTAGCTCATCTTTGCCTTATCCAGAGAATCCTGAAAATCTCCCAGATTGAGGAATTCTGCCGCTGCCGCTGCATAGTCACCGTTTTCATAGCACGCCAGCGCCTCATCGTAGCGCTTCTGTTTCAGCGCCTGCCGACATTCCTCCAGCTTCTGCGCCGAATCCGCATAATCCCGGAGGAACGTGAACCAGGATTCCGCATCCTGATAGTTTCCTTCCGCCATCAGCTGCAACGCACGCTGATAATCGCATTCCTTTGCCATATCCGACGAATCGGAATAATCATCCAATCCCTCAAAGAGCAGCTTCGCATCATCGAATTTCTTTTCATCCAAAAGCGACTTTGCCTTGCGATAATCACATTCCTTGCATTTTTCCGGGGAATCCTCATAATCGCCCAGCTCCGTGAAACCGTTCTTCGCTTCATCGAAGCTTCCGCTATCCAAAAGGCTCACGTACTTCTTATATTTGCACTTTGTTACATATTCATCCGGATCACTGAGCTTTTCGTATTCGGCGATGGCCTCATCGTACTTGCCCTGTTCCATCAGCTTATCACCCTTGTCCCGGATCATTTTCGGACGGAGCAAGAAGATGAAAAGCAGCACACCCGCTGCGGCCAGAACCAAAAACGTGACAAGTCCGATGATAAGTCCGGTCTTCTTTTTCTTTCCGCCCGGTGCCTTTTCCGGTTTATTCTTTTTGGGTGGTGCCGGCGGAATTCCCTGCGGCGGCATCCCTTGCGGTCCCGGCCCCATTAGCGGCGTTCCCTGTCCGCTCGCCCACGGCTCTGTGTCCATTCCGTTCAGGAAACCCTGCGGATTTCCCCACTGTGGATCTACGTTCCCCTGCATACCCTGGGGAGCAGCCTCCGGGTTCCCCCACTGCGGTTTCATACCCTGCGGAGCGCCCTCCGGATTTCCCCACTGTGGTTTCATCCCCTGCGGAGTGCCCTCCGGATTTCCCCACTGTGGTTTCATACCCTGCGGTATATCCCGGGAAAAGCCCTGCCCGGCCCCCATCGGTCCGGCATTCTGCCCGGGTCCCGCAGGCGCATCCGGCGTAAGAACGGTCGTCCCGCTTTCCGAATCGGGCCTGAGGACACTCGTTCCTCTTTCCTCATCCACAATCCGGCCATAGGAGCTGACGGTAGGATTTTCCTGTCCTGCCGGATCATAATTCCCATAGGCCGCATTTCCGCCAAGGGGCGAACCGCAAACCGGACAAAACGTAGCGGAATCCGGCATCTCCGACTGACAGTTCGGACAGATCTTCATTCACTCATCCTCCTCTTCTCCATGTATAAAACTCATTTCCACTCTTCGCCGCATCCTTCTGGAAATCACTCCGGAGAACACGTTTTTCCTCTTTCTCCACCGGATCATAATAGCGGATATAGGTATCGTTAAAGCTGACTACAAACACGTACCTGTTTTCCAGCCGGACGGCAAACGGACTGCCGTCTCCGAGGAACATGACACCGGTATCCAGATCCGCCCCGGAAAAATTGAGGCCCTGTACCGTCTGCGAGCGTTCCCGGAAGGCTTCCTCCCAGTCTGTATCCGCTGTAAATTCGGAAATATCAGCCGTAATGCCGCAGGACCGAAGCGCCATCACGAGGCACGCCCGGTAGGTGTCCGCATCACTTTCCACATTTTCGTAAGTAAAGGTTCCCGCCACGGTATAGTAGGCCGCCGATTCTTTCTTTCGGTAAAGCAGCTGCCCATTCTTTATGGCATAACCCCCGGAGGCATTCACATCCCGGATGGCCGCACCGGAGCTGGCCAGTACTGCCGCCAGTCCTTCGCAGTTATACCGGTAGACCTCGTCCGAAAGGCCGGAGTATTCCTCGCTGACACGGATCAGCTTTCTGTCTGCATTGTAGGTTGGCATGATCTCCGCCGGTCGTCCCCGAAGGTAAATGCTGTCCGGGAAGGTGATCCGGCAGACAACAGCGCCTCCCTTTACGCCCTCCGTGATAATGAGTTCATCCTTCTCACTTTCGGGCTTATAGGAGATGTAGTCCTTCCCGCCGCTTTCCAAAGCGCCGTCCTTTTCCTCGACCAGATCCAGATAAATTGTATTGCCGACAAAATCGACTCCGCTGACAAGCTTACCGTTTTTATGGTATTCCTTGATCACGTCCCCATTCGGGTCCGTAATGAAAAGACTCGAGAAGTAAAATTCTGCTGTTCCGTCAGCATTTCTGCGTACATGATTTTCTGTTGCGGAACCGTATATGAAACAATCCTCAATAAAACCGATCGGCGACAAAATCCGGCCCGAATCCGTTTTTTCCGAAACGCCTCCGGTTTCCATATTCATCATCGTGAGCTTCGTCACCTTTGCCGAATCAGCCGTATCCGGATAGATCAGCAGCTTCCGGTCGTCCGATACATAGAACGTCTCTGCCGGAATCCCCTCCACCAGCGTTTCCGTACTGCCGTCCGCCAGCTTGATCCGCATCAGCTTGTCGTTCAGAAGAAGCAGAATGGTCTTCCCTTCCATGTCATAGTGGATGAACCGCTCCACCTCTGTCCGAAGAAGGGTCATACTTTCCGCTGTTTCCAGAAGGAGCGGCTCGCTCATGGATGCTTCATCCACTGAGTAGCTGAGAACAAGAACACCGTTTTTCCCTTCGTTCCTGCCCTCCGGAATCCTTCCCACGATCATGAAATCCGCCCGATGCTCATCGACATAAAGCGGAACGACCCGATATCCCTCACCGGGCATATCCCCCTGACCGGTACCAAACAATTCCGTGATCAGGGCATTCTTGTAATCATAAAACCAGACGGTTCCGTTCGCCGTATAAAGGATTCTGGTAAAGTCCTTCGATACGACCCATGACGGTGTTTCCGAAGCAACACCGATTTCAATACTGTTGGATGTACTGTCCAATGCATCGGAGGACGGCGCGGCATCCATCAGGCGGGTGTAATCCCTGAGCATAACCTGATCCGTACTGTTATCGTACTCCAGCGTCATATTTTCCCGGACAGTATAAATACTGCCATCCGCAGCGATCACACCGTACCGGAATGAGATCACGCAATCCTTTTCCGAAACTTCCCGGAGAGACGGCACCTTTTCCGTATAGAGAGATAGATTCAGTCCACCGTAAAGGACATCGTAAACATCCGATTCAAACGTTACCCTTCCGATATTTGCCTCCCGCTCCGTCTGGACAACCGTTTCCTCACTCGTATCCTTTTCTTCGGTGTTTTCGCCTTCTTTATTCTCTTCCGGCTTCTGGGTGAGACTCTTTGCCCATTTTTCCGGTAACCCTTCCTCCGGCAGATGCTTGGCCAGCGTCTCCTTGCTGAAGTTTTCCGCATAAGGAATGAGCCTGTCCAGTTTATCCTTATCCAGACGGATTACCCGCGAATAATACCGTACCGTGCTTCCGCCGATCCTGAGCTGTGCCTGGAACAGATATTCCCGTCCCGGTGTCAGGTTCATCCGTATCTCCGCATCATATTCTGCAAAATTCTCGCCGTCCCTTCGGGTAAGCGTTCCGTTTTCGATCAGGTTTTCCTGCGTCACATCCCAAAGCTCATAGTCGATCTCCGACGTGGCAAAGGACGTTGGCACCAAAAGCGTAAACTTTTTATCTTTTCCCACGGGAATAACAGCATCCCGCTCCAAAACAGGATTCACCTCTGTTTTATAGCCAAGGAGCCGATTGATCCTGTACTCACCGCATCGTACGGAAAGAACGGGAAGCTCGGCCGCGGATGCTTCCACACGTCTGGACTTGTAGCCTCTGTTCAATATGAAATTAAAAGCCAGGGCAGTTCCTGCAAATACCAGCAGAAAGAGAACTGCCCCGATAATGACTTTTTTCTTCATGTAAAATTATCTGACTTCTTTATTAATCACCAAAACTGATTCCCAGAGTCTTGGCTTCCTTCACAAGCTGATACTCCGGATCAACATACTTCAGCTTTCCGGCTGTTTCCTCCAGCGGAATTGCAGTTACTTCATTATTCAGGAATACGACAAGCTTGCCGAAATCGCCTTCCTTGATCATCTCAGCCGCCTTTGCACCAAACCGGCTGGAAATGACACGGTCGTATGCATCCGGGCTGCCGCCGCGCTGGGTATGTCCGGGAAGTGCTACACGTACATCACCGGTGAATTTCTCACGGATCTTGTCAGCAATCTCATAGGCAACAGACGGATAAGCCGGATTCGGATTCGACAGAAGTGCTTTTCTTTCCTTCTTCGGCAGCTTGGCAACTTCCTTGGGGATTGCACCCTCTGCCGCAACGATGATGGTAAAGCGCTTGCCCATCTTCATTCTCTTCTCAATGGTCTTATGAACCTTCTTGATGTCATACGGAATCTCCGGGATCAGGATAACATCCGCACCACCGGCTACACCGGCGAAAAGTGTGATCCAACCAACTCTGTGGCCCATGGTCTCAACAACGAATACACGGCTGTGGGATTCGGCTGTCGTATAAATACAATCAATGGCATGCGTTGCTACATCAACAGCACTCTGGAAACCGAAGGTCATGTCGGTTCCCCAGATATCATTATCAATGGTCTTCGGAAGGCCGATCACATTCAGGCCTTCCTGAGAAAGACGGTTAGCCGTCTTCTGGGAACCGTTTCCGCCAAGAACAACCAGGCAGTCCAGATCAAGTTTCTTATAGGTCTTGACCATGGCCGGTACCTTATCCACACCGTCATCCGTAGGTGTATCCAGCATCTTAAACGGTACACGGGATGTACCGAGGATGGTTCCGCCCTTGCCCAGAATACCGGAGAAATCCATGGGCTTCATCTTACGGTAGTTGCCGTAGATCAGTCCCTTATAACCGTCCAGAAATCCGTAGATCTCCACCTCCCCAAACAGGTTTTCCAGTCCTCTCGCCACGCCGCGCATTGTTGCATTTAAGGCCTGGCAGTCGCCGCCGCTTGTCAGCATACCGATTTTTTTCATGTTCTCATTACCCCCTGATTTTTTTCTATGTTACTGTTTTTGCATTGTTTTGTTGCTTTTCTACCCCATTGCTTTACTTTGCTTCATTCTGCAAGACGATCAGCCCTTTCACTCTCCGCCGGACTGTCTGAAATCTTGCTCATTACAGTTCTACCCGGCCTTCCAGTGCCCGGAGCAATGTCACTTCATCGATCATCTCAAGGTCACCGCCCACAGGTACACCGCTTGCGATCCGGCTCACCTTGATTCCGGCCGGCTTCACCATCCGCGAAATGTACATAGCCGTGGCTTCCCCTTCCACGCTGGAATTGGTTGCGATGATCAGTTCATCCACATCGTCCCGGAGTCTCACCAGAAGCTCCTTCAGACGGATATCCTGCGGACCGATTCCCGCACTGGGATTGATCACCCCGTTCAGCACGTGATATACCCCGGAATACCTGCCGATCTTTTCCACCGCCGCAAGCTCCCTTGCCGTTTCCACGACCATAATGGTCTTATGATCACGATTCGGCGATGCGCAGATGGGACACTCCTCCTCATCGGTAATGGTAAAGCAGGTCTTGCAGTACCGGATCTTTTTCCGGGCGTTCACAATGGAATCTGCCAGCGCAAACGCCTGGTCCTCGGGCATACCGATGATATGAAAAGCAAGCCGCTGCGCCGTCCTTGCGCCAATCCCGGGAAGATGCGCCAGCTCCTCCACCAGACGGGTCGTTGCCTCTCCGTAGATATCCATTTAGAACATGCCTCCCAGACCGCCCATACCGCCGGTGATCTTGCCGAGCTCGTTCTTCTCATCCTCTGCCTGCATGCGGATTGCTTCGTTCACAGCCGCAAGGATGGTATCCTCAAGGGTTTCAATATCCTCCGGGTCAACCAGTTCCGGCTCGATATGGACCTCAGTGATTTCCTTCTGCCCGTTGATCTTTACTTTAACAACACCGCCGCCGGCCTGTGCTTCATACTCCTTCATTTCCAGAAGCATCTGGGTCTCTTCCACCTGCTTCTGCATCTTGGCAGCCTGCTTCATCAGGTTGTTCATGTTACCGGGCATCATACCATATCCGCCTCTTTTTGCCATTTTTTTATCTCCTTTATCTTTTATATTTTCTTAATCTACAACTTCAACCGGAACACCGATCAGCCTCTGCAGATCCATTACCTTAGAATCCGGATCGCCGGTTCGTCCTACATCCCGTTTTTCAAAAGTGATACGCGGCTTCCGTTTCATGATTTCGGAAACTATTCCTTTAATACGCTCCTGTCTTTCCGGAACATCGAGGTACGTCCAGGCTGTCTTGCCGTTATCATCCTTTTCTCCATATAACATGACAATGATCTTTAAGCCCGGATTATCAGGATCCGTGAAATCCACATCTACGCGCGAATGCTGTAAGGCGTTTTGCTCCATCTTCTCCAGCTTCGGTACGACCATATTATTCCACTCATCCGCCAGATGCTGAATTTCCTCCTGTGTCGCCACAGGATAATTCTCCTTCAGATTCTTCCGGACCAGCGCTTCCTCTTCGGTAGCGGTTCGCCTCTTCAGTCTTTTTTTTTGTGTCCCCGAATCATCCGGTTCCAGATATTTCTCCAGTTCTTTTTCAACCGTTTCTTTCACGATGATCCGGATATCTGCCGCTGTCAGATCTTTCGCACCGGCTGCATTCCCGGCCGAACCATTATTTGCGGCACTGCCGTTTGCAACACTTTCTGAAGCCCCGGAAGCCGCCGTATTGCCTTCTGCCGCGTCGGATCCACCGGGCGCCCCTTTTCCGATCACTCCTGCATCAATTCCGCCGGAAACATCTATCCCGCCGCCGGCCTCCAGCCGCTCCAGACGACTGATCACAGATTCGTAATCCTTATCGCTTTCGGGCTTCATCATGCGGATCAGCCCCATCTCCAGCGTAATCCGCCGGATGGTGGACATCCGAATACTCACCGAAAGCTCCTGCAATATCCGGAAGTAACGTACGAGAACATCTTCCGATACGGTCTTCCCCGCCGCAATCAGTTTTTCTTCCGTTTCACCCGTCAGGTCAAGACTCCTGCCCGCATCCGGTGACATCTTGAGAAAAAGAACATTTCTCACAAACCAGACCATATCATCGACAAACTTGCTAAGATCCCGCCCTTTCCAAACCGCATCGTTCACAATGTCGAGCATGACCTCCGCTTTTTCGTTGATCAGCGCATCCAGGAGGCGGAGATATACATCCACATCCACTGCACCAACCTGGGCGAGCACCCGGTCAAAGGTCAGCTTCTCACCGAGACTGGCCGATACGCATTCCTCCAAAATGGATAAGGCGTCACGCATGGAACCATCTGCCGCCTGTGCAATATACCGGAGCGCTTCCGGCTCCGCCGGATTATTCTCCCGCTCCATCAGCTCCGCCAGACGACAGGAAATGGTCTCCACCGAAATCCGGTGAAAATCATAACGCTGACAGCGCGATTTAATGGTGACAGGCACCTTCATATCCTCGGTTGTGGCGAGAATAAAAATCACATAAGACGGCGGCTCCTCCAGTGTTTTCAGAAGCGCATTGAATGCACCCGTGGAAAGCATATGTACCTCGTCGATGATATAGACGATATACTTTCCCTCCGCCGGCGGATATTGTACAGCCGCGTTGATGTCGCGGATATTGTCCACACCGTTATTGGAGGCCGCATCGATTTCTATTACATTCATGGCCGCACCGGATTGAAGCCGCTTGCAGCTCTCGCATTCTCCGCAGGGGTTCCCCTCCACCGGATGCTCGCAGTTGACCGCACGCGCCAGAATCTTGGCCACCGTGGTTTTTCCTGTTCCTCTCGTCCCACAGAACAGGTATGCGTGTCCGACACGATCATATTTCAGCTGGTTCTGCAGCGTCGTAACAATATGATCCTGTCCCTTCACCTCACGGAAGGTGTCCGGTCTGAATTTTCGGTAAAGTGATATGTATGACATCCTTCTCTTCTCCTGCCCTGCAGTCCATAGATAAAATGATTATACCTAATTTTCATTCTTTTTTCAATCTATGCCGTTGATTTTCGGAGGGGGAAACTGTATACTGAGGACATTAAATTTGCGAGACATATAGTCTTGCCGTCATCCGGAAATACAAAGGATGATCATTATTTAATAAAATGAAAAAAATACTCGGAAAGGATAGATATATGGAAGAGGAAAAGAAAAATGCAGCGGCAGAAGAAAAGGAAACCGCTGCTGTGGATGAAACGAAAGATGTGAAAGAACCGGAAGATGTGAAAGAACCGGAAGATGTGAAAGAAATCGACGACATGGCAGAAGAAAGGCCGATTCAAAAAAGGGAACCGCTCCCAACCTGGGGCATCACCTCCCTTTTTATTCCCATCACCCTTTTGCTTACATGCGTTGGTGTGTTTTTAGGCCATATCAATTTTTTCAAAGGCGGCATCCCCACGCAGAGCGCATTCCGCTACACCTACCTTGGTATCGGATGTGTTCTCGCCATTGTCGGACTTATGCTTTTGCTCCGCTCCGTCTCCGACAGCCAGCTGTTCATGAATCTGAAGCTCGGAAAACTCATTACCACAGGCGTTTATTCCTGGACCAGACACCCCTTATACACAGGCGTACTCTTCATTTGTACAGGCGCCCTTTTCATCAGCGGAAATGCATTTTTCTATGTTCTGCCTTTTGTGTTCTACTTTCTGCTGAACTTCTTTCTCAAGAACTTTGAGGAGCCGCTCCTGTACGTACGTTTCGGCGATGACTACATTAACTATGTGAAGAACGTCAACCGAATTATCCCCTGGAAGAAGCATCTGTAATCTGCCGAATCATGGGGACGAACCCTCCGAGAGCCGAATTTGGGACTCAATAAAATTCCCTATTTACAACCGAACACACGTTTGTTATAATACAGTCAAACAATTGTTCGACCGGTCGAATCACTGAATCTAATAGGAAATTATTTATATATATGGAGGGTTACAACATGTGGAAGGGTGAAAAAAGAAACTTTGAAGTAACATTGGGATCATACAAATTCATGGTGAATGCCACCGATGAAAATTCAGCAGTAACAATAGCGCTCTCAATCTGGAGCGACAATGAAGATTATTATCCGGAGCCTGTAACCAAGATTGAAGTAAATCTTGTGCGCGCCAGTGCGTAAACTCCCCCGCCCATCTTTCAGAGCATTTA
>CACYDN010000077.1 GCA_902773185.1 uncultured Lachnospiraceae bacterium
ACTGGTGCTTGAATAATTGGGATTATGTCAACATGGAAATGATTGACAAATTCTCCTTATGCGTTATATGATAACTTGTACGTTTTTGAGACTTATTCAGATGATGCCCGACAGGGCCAGGTAGGAGAGGTTTATCCATGAAAACACCCTTTATTACAAAAGAACAGATTGAAGAAATTGTTAAGACGTATCCGACGCCCTTCCATATTTATGATGAAAAGGGAATCCGCGAGAATGCGAGACGCCTGCGCCGGGCTTTTTCCTGGAACCCGGGCTTCCGTGAATTCTTTGCCGTGAAGGCTACGCCGACACCGGCCATCCTGCAGATTTTGCATGAGGAAGGCTGCGGTACAGACTGCTCCTCTCTGGCGGAGCTCATCATGTCCGAGAAGAGCGGCATCACAGGACAGGACATCATGTTCTCTTCCAACGACACACCTGCCGAGGAATTTGCTTATGCGGCAAAGCTTGGCGGAACCATCAATCTGGATGATATAACGCACATTGAGCTTTTGAAAAATACCTGCGGCATTCCGAAGCGGATTTCCTGCCGGTTCAACCCGGGCGGAACCTTTGCGATTGCCAATGCGATCATGGATAACCCGGGCGATGCCAAATACGGCATGACCGAGGAACAGCTTTTCGATGCGTATAAGCAGCTGAAGGCGGAAGGTGCGGAGGAATTCGGTCTGCATGCGTTTCTGGCCAGCAATACCGTGACCAACGATTATTATCCGACACTGGCGGGAATTCTGTTCCGCCTTGCTGTGAAGATCAAGAGGGAAACCGGTATTGAGCTTTCCTTCATCAATCTTTCCGGCGGTATCGGCGTGCCCTACACACCGGATAAGGAACCGAACGACATTCTGGCGATCGGTGAGGGCGTTCGGAAGATGTTCGAAGAAATCCTTGTTCCGGCAGGGATGGAGAATCTGTCCGTTTACACGGAGCTGGGCCGCTTTATGCTGGCACCCTACGGCCACCTTGTGACCAAGGCGATACATGAAAAACATATTTACAAGGAGTACATCGGCGTGGATGCCTGCGCGGCTGACCTGATGCGCCCGGCTATGTACGGTGCTTATCATCACATCACCGTGGCAGGAAAGGAAAATGCGCCGGCAGATCATGTCTACGATGTGGCCGGTTCGCTTTGCGAAAATAATGATAAATTTGCCATCGACCGCGAGCTTCCCGAGATCGAGAAGGGTGACTACCTGATCATCCACGATACCGGCGCACATGGTGCGGCCATGGGCTATAACTATAACGGCCGCCTTCACTCGGCCGAGCTTTTGCTCCGCGAGGATGGCTCCGTTACCCAGATTCGCCGCCCGCAGACGCTGGATGACTATTTTGCTACGATCAGCGATTACTGGAATGCGCTGTAAGGAGGCACACCGGACGACTCCAGACAACAGAAAAATCAGAAAAATAACACCCGACTCAGCAGTGAGTCGGGTGTTTTTTCGTGGTAAAAATATGAATGAGAGAGATGAAAAGAGGGTCTTGCCTGCGCAAGACCCTCAAAAACGTTTTCGTTCGGTTCATCAGGATCAATCCGTAATGAACATCTCTTTAAATATCTAATCCAAAAGTTTCCTTTGCATATTCGCGAAGCTCAATAACGGTCATCGCTGCTTTTTCAGCGCCGCGTTCGATTGAATAGTCTCCTTCGGAAATACTTTTCACAATCTCCGACAAACGACCTTCCGTGCGTCCTTTTTTCATGCCTTCCTCTCGCCCCTCATCCAGAAGCATTTCGCGGTAAGCCACCTCATCAAATTCAGTTAACAGCATACTCTTCACCTCTGTGTTCGCGGAAGATATCCGCGAGAATGCCTTCATCAATACACTGCTTCATCCTTAGAATATATGTTCTTATTCGATTACATTATATATCACTGAAAAATAGAAGACAAGATAATGCGAGTTTAGATTCCTGAAATCAGCTCCTTGCCCAGGGCCGATTTCTGTACCTTGTCTCTTGTGTTTTGCGGTTTAAAAGGGTATACTGTGAGATACGAGTGAATGACGAAAGAGAAAGGAAATGCCCGGCAGGGACCGGGCTGGTTTGATCATGGCTGACAGTATGTTTATTCATATGCTGAACCGGCTGGGGGATGTTCTCCTCCTGTCCATCATTGCCACCGTGTTTTGTCTTCCGGTGGTGACGATCGGAGCCACGCTCAGCGCAGTGTCATATACGGCAATCCGTTCAATCCAGGGCGATGACGGCTACATCTGGAGGAAATTCTGGAAGGGCTTTAAGAAGAATTTTAAGCAGTCAACGATTGCCTGGCTTATCATGGCCTTTATTGGTTTTGTCCTTTATGTCGATATCTTTTTCTGGCATAAGATGTCTCAGGTGAACCCGGGCGATATTCATAAGATCATGCTGATGATCAGCTGTGTTCTGGCGGTCATCTATGCCTGTATTTTTGTGCATGTTTTTGCACTCATCGGTAACTACGAAAATACGGTGAAAAATTCATTTTCCAATGCATCGGTCCTGGCGATCGCGCAGTTTCCGTGGACGCTTCTCATGCTGGTGATTCTTGCGGTTGTATTTCTTGTAGTCCGCGTGCATGTGCTTTTTATCATCACATTTATGTTCATCGGAGCGGGTGCACTGGCTTATATATTTGGGTTCATCCGGATTCAGGTGTATAAGGGTGCGATGAAAAAGGCCGAGAGTGCGCGGGAGGAGCTTCGGCGTGAGGCGGAAGCGGCTGAGGCAGAGGATGAAGAATCCGATGCGGATGCGGATGAGGAATCCAACGAGGATACTGAAGAGGGCGCAGATGAGGATGCAGACGAGGACGCAGGCGAAGAATCTGATGAGGAATCCGATGAGGGTGCCGGCGAGGCCGAAGAAGATGCTGGCGAATCAGAACCGGATGCGAATGATGAAGAGTCAGCAGATGCTGTAAACGAAAAAAAGTGATCCCCTGAATCACATGGAGAACACCCTGAAGAATGAAGCCGAAACCGCTGGAAAAAATAAAAAACACGGACAGTGTCAATATCGTTTTCTATGTGCTTATCATTGCGGCAGCTATCCTGCTGTTTGATTTTCGTAAGCCGAATACGATGAAAAGTGTATATGTCGTCAATATCACTGCGGATATTGCCGGCATGTTTGTTGCGCTCGTCATCTCCATCTGCGGGATGGTGGATGCCAAAAAGAGCGGGGAAAGTCACAGCTATTTCCTGTCGATCATCAATGTGGTATTTGTGGGTCTTTTTGCGGATGAGGTCGCCTGGATGGTGGACGGATATCCGGAATACCGCTGGATCAATTTTATTGATAATTCCGTCTATTATTTCTGTACCACTCTGCTTGGTCTCTATTTCTGGCATTACGTAACGAATCTGATCAATGAGGACAGCCGTCATGTCAGAAGGATTACGCTGATTCTGGAAATAGGCGTCTGGCTTGCAGTCATCCTGCGGATTATCAATGTATTCACGGGGATTTACTTCACCGTGGATAAAACGGGTACCTACAAGAGAGGTCCGTTCTTTTTCGCTCCGATGTTCTATTCTCTTTTGTCCCTTTTCCTTACCTTCCTTCTGATCAAAAAGAATAAAGAAAAACTCGAATTACGGCAGAGAGCAGCGTTGATTTTGTATATTTTCACGCCGCTTACGGTCAGCCTTTTGACCATTCTGGTCTATGGTCTTTCCATCAGTTTTCCGGTGCTTGTCGTGGAACTTGTGCTGATGTATGGCATGGTCAATATTGAGCGCGGCGTTCGGAAGGCGATGATCGATAAGGATCTCAGCCTGGCGTCAAAGATCCAGGAGGGGATGCTTCCGCGCGAATTCCCCGCCTTCCCGTATATTAAAGAATTTGATCTTTATGCGTCGATGGATCCGGCCAAAGAGGTTGGCGGTGACTTTTATGATTTCTTTTTGACGGACGAAGATCATCTGGCCCTAATTGTTGCGGATGTATCGGGCAAAGGTGTTCCGGCGGCCCTCTTTATGATGGTTTCCAAAGCGCTTCTGAAAAACCGTCTGCAGAACGGCGATACGCCCGGACAGGCTTTGTATAACGTAAATAACCAGCTTCTGAAGGGCGGGCAGGAAACCATGTTTGTAACCGTCTGGCTGGCAATTTTGGAAATATCGACGGGAAAAGGAATTTCGGTCAATGCGGGACATGAGCATCCCATGCTCAGACGTGCCGGCGGAGCGTATGAAGCCATTGAGTATAAACACAGCGTTCCGGTTGCGGCTGTTGAGGATATGAAATTCAAGGAGAGGGAGTTCAACCTGAATCGGGGAGATATTCTGTTTGTATATACGGACGGTGTGACCGATGCGATGAGCACTTCGAAGGAATTCCTTGGTCTCCCCGGAGCGCTCCGGCTCATCAATTCCACGAAGGGTGATACACCCGAAGAGGTCGTCCGGGAGATGAAAGCCGGCCTTTCCGCTTTCACGGAAGGCGCCGAACAGTTCGATGATATAACCATGCTCTGCCTGAAATATAACGGGTAAAGCAGACGGTATGAAAAGATGATGCGTTTTTTATAACGTAAGAGCAGGAATAATGAGGTCCTGAACAGGTTCTCATATATTCCTGCTCTTATTACGTTAAGGAATGGTTTATTCAGCCACCTTCTCCGGTTCCGGATAGTCCACATCGAAGGTGTCAACGGTGACGGTCTGCATGATCTGCGGCTCGATCGGCTTATCTGCCCAGCCGGTCTTTGTAGCGGCGATGTCATTTACCACATCCATACCCTCGATGATCTTCCCGAAGGCTGCATACTGACCGTCGAGATGCGGGGCATCATGGTGCATGATGAAGAACTGGGAGCCGGCGGAGTCCGGACGCATGGAGCGGGCCATGGAAAGAACACCGGCGGTATGCTGCAGGTCGTTCGGGAATCCGTTCGCGGAAAACTCGCCGCGGATCGCATAGCCCGGTCCGCCTGTACCGCGGCCATCCGGGTCACCGCCCTGAATCATAAAACCGCTGATCACACGGTGAAATGTCAGGCCGTTATAGAAGCCGCTTCTGATGAGAGAAATGAAATTGTTTACTGTGTTCGGTGCGATTTCGGGGTAAAGCTCAGCTTTCATGACGCCGCCGTTCGCCATTGTGATTGTTACAATAGGATTTGCCAATTTTCTTGTACCTTCTTTCTTGAAAAAATATTGAAAACATATTGAAAAGATGATAATATATTATCACGTATGTTAAATTACTTCAAGTGCGCCCTTTTTTCGGGTGCGCCAAAATTCGAGGAGAAAAATTGGTCAAAATTCTGAAGCTTTTTATCATCCTGATTACGGCGCTCACGCTGAGTCTGATGATATTCACGTATTATAGAAAATATCGCCGGGAGTATAACCGCGAGCTTACGAACACGACGATCACGCAGGGTGAGGATGTGACTGTTGTGATTCCTAAGAAGGCGTCGGCGAAAAAAATAGCTTCCATCTTGCATAAGGCGGGGCTCATCAAGTATGAGCGGGCTTTTCTGGAAAGGCTGCAGGACTCTGAATACAGAGGCAGGCTGTCCAGCGGAACCTTTACCCTGAACACCGGATGGAACACGCTCCGTATGATGAAGGAAATGTCCGTCAGTCTGGATACCGGGGAGAATTCGAAAACGCTGGTTGTCCCGGAAGGTTTTACTGTGGACATGATCGCGGAGCGGTGCCAGGAACTGGAAATCTGCAGCAAAACGGATTTTATTAACGCTGTGAAGTCGGTTACGACGAGTGAATTCTCGTATCTTACCGAAGTACCGCCGGGCGCGAATGTCCGTTACAAGCTGGAGGGCTATCTCTTCCCCGCAACCTATACGGTTCCGGAAGGGACGACGGCTAAGCAGCTTGTGAACATGATGATGGATGCGTTCAAGAACTACTACACGGACAAGCTGCAGGAACGGGCAGAGGAAATGGGCTATTCAACCTATGAGGTCCTGACCAGGGCATCCATGCTGGAGAGGGAAGCGAAGATTCCCGAGGAGCGGGCCATGATCGCGCAGGTTATCAACAATCGTCTGGCCGCGGATATGCCGCTGCAGATCGACTCATCCGCACTGTATGCCGAGACGAACGGTCTCTATGATATCGAAAAAGTGACCTACGATGATCTGGCACATCCGTCCGAATACAACACCTACCTGCATGAAGGACTTCCGGTCGGACCGATCTGTAATCCGGGTCTTGCCTGTATCACGGCGGTGCTGTATCCGGCCGAAAACAACTATTACTATTACCATATCATCAATGAAGAAACCGGTGAGCATCATTTCTCCGAGACCTACGAAGAGCATCTCGCCACAATGGAAGAGGACGGCGTGAAACCCGGCCCGGGCGAAAAGTTCAACGAGAAGGAAGAAGAGGATGACGAAGACTGGTGATCTCCGAATATAACGTAACTGAAGGAGGAACACGAGGAAAATGAGAAGTTTTGAGTTCAGAGCTAAAAATATCGGACGTGAACGTTACCTGACCTACATTATGGGTGAGGGCTGCGAAATGGACGAGGACATTCTCGATCTGTGTGAGGAAAACGAGCTCGCCGAGCTTGTGAAGATCATCTATCACGAAGATGATGATTATGATTATCTGACCTATGATGTTACGGGGATGACCAACATCGAAAAGTTTACCAAGGGCGTAATGAACCGGGAAACGGTTTTCAAGCTGGTACGGAACATTGCGAATACGATCATCTCCTGTAAGGAAAATGCCATTCCGCTTTCCTACATTCTGATGAACCGGAGCTTTTCCTATGTGGATCCCAAGAGTCTGGAAGTGCAGTTCATCTGCCTCCCGGTTGAAAGTGATGCATCGGTGGCTGCGGAATTCAAGGGGTATATCCGCCAGATCATTGCCAACATGAAATTTGATGTAAACGAGGATCTTTCCTATGTCGGAAATCTTCTCACTTATATCAATGGTGACAGCTTCAATCTGCGTGGTCTGGTCGGTCTGATCGAGGCCCTGATGAAGGATGCCGGAATCGAGTTCAAGGCCAGCGAGCAGATTCAGGTGGACAGCGGCGATGACTCAGCCGGCGTGGTTGAGGGCGATGCTGTCGAAGAGGAAAGCGTAAGCAGCTTCATGGACAAAGAGGAGGACGGCCCGCTTCCGGAAATCGGCGATGATGAAGACGGTACCGAAGATGATGAAGAGGCCGTTCCCGTGGATGATGGCGAGCCGGTGAGCATTGTTCCGCCGACGGCGCAGAAGACCGATGATGTGAAGAAGGAAGCTGGGCCGGCAAAGAAGGATGATGCTTCCGCAAAAGATAAAGACGAGAAGAAGGCTGACAAGAAGGACGAAAAGACAGACGATAAGAACGTAGAGAAGAAGGAAGAAAAGAAAGAAGAGAAAAAGGACGACAGCAGCGAAAAGAAGACAGTTGAAGAATTTATCGATGCTGTAATTTCCAATACCGATCTTCTCCGTCGTCAGATGGCCGACGAAGAGCTTCAGCAAATGGCAGGCCTTACACCTCTCCGTGAGGATGTGCCTGCAGACCAGAAGAAAGCAGAAGCTGATAAAGATATTGAAATAACCGATGCGGTAAAACCTGCACAGAAACGCCTGCAGACAGATATCCTTGTCGAAGATGATTTCGAAGAGGAAGAGGACGAGCAGGAAGAATCCATTGAAGCAATCCGCGCAAGGCTCCAGAGAGGCGTGGTTGAAAAAGCGGAAACAAAGCCGGATGACAAACCGATACGTGTAAGCCGCGCCGGCCTGATCCACAATGCCGAGCAGGAGGAACTGGCAGAGATTTCTGAAATCTCCAACAGCAAAAAGGGCGGCCAGGTTGTCACCGAATCGTTGGATGAGGTGAAGGATAAAGAATCTGCTGCTCCGGAAGCGCCGAAGCCGGCAAAACCTGCGGTTAAGGTAAATCCGTATCTGCTCCGCGAAACAACCGGTGAAAGGACTGTGATCACGAAGGCGGTATTCAAAATCGGTAAGGCGAGCCGTGGCGTGGATTACCACATCGGCGGAAACGGCGCGATCAGCCGTCAGCATGCGTTGATCCTGAAAAAGGGTGATGATTATTACCTGAAGGACAATAAATCCACGAATCATACCTACCTCGGTGACAGGATGCTTGAGGAGGATGAGGAGGTCCTTCTGAAGAACAACAGCCGGATTCGGCTTGGTGATGAGGATTTCATTTTCAAATTCTAACATAGATGTGGGGAATGCGCAGGAAGGTATATGCAAGCATTCCGGTGTCCTGTTCGCCGAGAGGCGAACGGGAGCAGGGAATGCGCAGGAAGGAGAAGAGACTATTATGGAAAAGTCACGTATGAATCTCGAAAACATGGGGAACTATATTTCATTCCGGTACGAGCTTTTACCGTCCGAGACACTGGACGACAATGCGGTTGACCGTCTCAGACAGGCAAATGCGGAAGGAATTGCGCCGGTGGATGTGAAAGACGAGAATGGCAGAAAGGTTATTACCTCTCAGATTCCGAATGCTGTGTCGATTGCATCCTTTTCCAAGAAGGTGCTTTCGAAGACCGACGTAGTCAGGGTTTTCAGTAACCTGATCCAGGCAATCGATATCGGAAAGCTTGGCGTACCGATCGGTTACATCGTGAAGGATAAGGATTATCTTTTTATTGATGAGCAGTCCCTCCGTGTTTATGCGTTCCTTGTACCTGTACAGGGAAGTGCCATTGATATGGCTGAGATCCCCGCATTTTTCCGTGATATCATCTCCATCATGAAATTCCGTGACGAAGATAAAGATAATTATGTTGCCAGAATTCTGACAAAGATCAATTCTGACCAGTTTACCATTGCGTCATTGAAGGTTGTGATCGACGATATGTTGGCACAGGTTGGAGAGGGCCAGCCGATCAAGAATTCCATGGCCGGTCCGGGAAGAGGACAGAGACCTATGGGACAGGGAATGTCGATGGGTCAGCCGGGAATGCCGCCGCAGGGAATGCCGATGGGCGGTCAGTTTGGTCAGCCGGGTCAGCCGCAGTTTGGTGGACAGAGACCGATTGGCCAGCCGGGAATGCCGCAGGGCGGTCAGTTTGGCCAGCCCGGCCAGCCGCAGTTTGGCGGACAGAGACCGATGGGTCAGCCGGGTCAGCCGGGAATGCCGCAGGGCGGTCAGTTTGGCCAGCCCGGTCCGCAGGCACCGCAGTTCGGTCAGAAGCAGGCGGGAGCACCAGGTGCTCCGTTTGGCGCACCGCAGCAGATGAATGCTGCCGCAGCACCTGCACCCGGAATGCCTAAGGCGCCGGAAGCACCGAAAGCG
>CACYDN010000078.1 GCA_902773185.1 uncultured Lachnospiraceae bacterium
GGGTTGTTTCCCTGTTTCTGGTACCACTATAACAAACCGTTCTTTGCAACTTCTTTGCAAATATCGGCCCATTTTTTATTTTTTTTCATTTTTTTGAAAAAAATATGTGCGAAGCCGAGTCATCAGAATTTGCATTTATGCAAAATTCTGTTTGACGAGGCCGCATCATCGAGTAGGAGAATTGTATATGGTACCGATCCGCAGGATTCTTACGGGAATTTTATGGATGATATGGTCTGATACTTTCGGATATGATAGAATAGAGTAAATGTTCGGAACGGAGGTGCTTTTTTCCATGATCCGTATTTTGAAAAGTAAATTATGGACATTCATCGCAGTAGGTGTGACCCTGATCCTTCTCTTGATCGGAGTCCTGTTTGCTCTGCGTTTTTACGTGAGTATGGACATTTATAATACGCCGGCCACGCTGCTGATTGGCAGCTATTCCGTGGATGGAGGGGAATGGAAGGAAACCCGGAGAGGCGTATCCATCGATGAGCGTTTTCATACGTTGGAAATGCGTGGAAGAATTCCGGGAAAACTGTTAAACATTTTCGATGAAATCCATCTGTCAACGAAGGATGTCTGGTTTGAACTTTCGACTGCGGACGGGGAACAACTGACCTCCTATACGTTTGAGGAAATGAAATTCTCCTATGAGCACATGAGAGGAGGTCGCCCTTATGCGTTAAAACTTCCCGAAACGCCGGGGTATAAAGTTACCTCGATCAGTACGCAGTCTTTATCTGCTGTTGGGGTGACGGGGGAAACGGAACTGGTTCTTACCGTGACCTATCCCTATTCCGGATCGTCGGTAAGCTTTGAAGATTGCTTTCAGGTGACCGTCGGAATGGAGTCCGGTATGTATCTTCGTTTCTTCTTCGAAGCGTTGCCGGTGGTTTTACTGTTTGTGCTGGTCTGTTTCTTCGGACTTTTCTTCTTCCCAATTGCGGGACGTGTCCTGGGAAGGATGAACCATACATATCTTTCCTTCGGCGCACTGTGCTTTTTTTGGGGCTTCTACATGATCGTGCAGAGTCTGAGTGGTTATTTTAACATTTGGATTTGGGATCCGACCATGTGTATGCTGCTCTCGCGTGTGACGGAATATACCTTTGTTGCATCCCTGATCTTTTATACAAAAACCAGGATGCGGAGGGATGGGTTCCGTGCCATTGCTAATGTTACGGGAACCGTCTATCTGATCCTGACGTTCATCCTGATGATCCTGCAGCTTACCGGGGGAAAAGATCTTACAGCCACATCATTGCTTATGAATATCATGACGGGAATCTCCCTTCTCGTTCTTGTCGTACTCCTTCTTCTGGAAGCGAAGAAAACCAAAGAGAATCTTTATTTCCTTTTGTCATGGATTCCGCTGGTTCTTACGCTGGGGATAGATCTTCTGGATCGGTTTATCCATCTTCCCGGATCGTTTTTCTTCCGATACGGTATGGCCGTTACCATGGTGGTGCAGATTATAGGGCTCATCTATGATCTCCGCCAGCAGTATCTGGAGAGACTGAAATACGAGAGAATGCAGAAGGAACTCTATGAGGCAGAGGTTGCGGTTATGGTGAGTCAGATCCAGCCTCATTTCATGTATAATGCCCTGACGTCCATTGCCATGATGTGTTCCATTGATCCGGAAAAAGCGCAGGAGGCAACCGTAACATTTGCCAAGTATCTGCGGGGGAATATGGATTCCCTGAAGCAAAAGGAACCGGTTCCCTTCAGTCAGGAGCTGGAACATTTGAATAAGTATCTCTATATCGAAAAGCTGCGTTTCGGCAAGAAGCTGAATGTGGAATATGATATCCAAACAGAAGAGTTTAAGCTGCCGCTGCTCAGTGTACAGCCGCTCGTGGAAAATGCAGTGAAGCATGGTGTGGGAATGAAAAAGAAGGGCGGTACGGTTACGATAGCCACCCGGGAGACAGACGAGGCTTACGAAGTGATCGTCTCCGATGATGGTGTGGGATTTGATCCGCAGGCCGGTGGTGAACAAAAAGAGAAGCGTTCTCATGTAGGGATGGAGAATACAAAACGTCGGGTTCGTGATATGTGCGGCGGAGAGATCATGGTGGAGAGCCGGATAGATGAAGGGACTACTGTACGGATTATTCTACCGAAAGCGGGACAACCCGGAACGGAATAGATAAAAAGGGGCTGCGGCGCAGCCCCCTTTTTGCTTTTTTATGATCTGTTTATTGGTTTCATCTCTGTTTTACTTTGCTTCCAGGTAATAC
>CACYDN010000079.1 GCA_902773185.1 uncultured Lachnospiraceae bacterium
ATGATGAGCGGTCGCCAAAACCCGCGGTGCAAGCAAGCTAGCACCGCGACTTTAGGCTCGTCGCTTACACAAAAAAACCCTGAAACCGCATGGTTTCAGGGCAATAGCTTCTGACGGGACTCGAACCCGTGATCTACTGATTACGAATCAGTCGCTCTACCGACTGAGCCACAGAAGCACTATGACGAAACGCCTCATTCGGATTCGGATTATCCGACATCGAACCGTCCCTAACATGAAGATTATACTGGAAACTCTTTGTAATTGCAAGGAGTTTTTCTCCCGGGTCCAAAAAGCAGTTGTTTTCCCATCCCGGGCATGATAAGATGAACAAAAGGCTCGCTTCACTAATATTTATGCGATGTACTCGTAATGACAATCTGTCCGTCCTTCACCTCAACCTTGACGCGGCTCGAATCAATGCCGGCCTCCTCCAGCATTTCATCCGAAAGCTTCACGCGGCCGGCTTTATCGAGGACGGAGTATTCCTCGTGGCTGCCTTCGCCCGCGGCATCCAGCTCATTCAGCTTTTCCTTGTATTCCTCGCGGATGACCTTCTCGGTACTGATCTTGCCGTCGGAGATCATGACCACGCGGTCGACGCGATTCGCCAGGCTGATGTCGTGGGTCACAATGATCACGGTCACGCCCAGCTTCCGGTTAACCTCGCGGAAAACCTCCTGGAGCATGGCCGATGTCTTACTGTCCACAGCGCCTGTCGGTTCATCAGCGATGAGGAGCTTCGGGTCATTCATCAGCGCCATGGCAATGGCGACGCGCTGCTGCTGTCCGCCGGAGAGCTGATTCGGGCGCGCATGTAACTTATCGCCGAGACCGACTGTCTCGAGAAGCTTCTTTGCCTTCTCCCTTCTCTCCTTTTCCTTCATATGCTTGAAATAGGTCAGCGCGTCCACATTTTCCAAAACAGACATGTAGGAAAAGAGGTTCTGCGTCGCACGCTGCCAGATGAAACCGACCGTGTTCCGGCGATAAGCCGTCCTCTCCTTTTCCGAAAGATTGGAAAGGTCCTTCCCATCCACAATGATTTTTCCGGCGGACGGTGTTTCCAGCGCACCGATAATATTGAGGAGCGTACTCTTTCCGCTGCCCGATTTTCCGATGATGGCCAGAAACTCCCCCTTCCGGATTTCCAGATCGAGTCCCTGCAACGCCATCACCTCCACCTCATCCGATTTATAGATTTTGACAAGGCTGTCACAGATGATGAAGGGCTGCTCCTGCACTTCCATCTCACTACTATTCCGATCTTCCTGCACTGTATTTTCCTGCATATCCGTTATTCCTTTTCATTCCGAATTCATCCACACACCTACTGTCCGGTCACCTCGGTGAGGTTCCCGTCCTCCATCTCGAATACCCGGTCTCCCATCTGCATGAGGCCCGGATCGTGAGTCGTCATAATGAGCGTAATGCCTTCCTCCTCGGTAAGCTTCCGGAAAAGGCGAACTACCGCCAGACCGGCTGCCGTATCGAGTGCCCCCGTGGGTTCATCCGCGAATACCAGAGCCGGCCGATGCACAACAGCGCGGGCAATGGCAATCCGCTGCTGCTCGCCGCCGGACATCTGCTGAGGCATGTGAAGGAGCCTCTCCTCCATCCCGACAAGTCTCGCAGCTTCCCGGATCCGCGCATCCCGCGTTTCATGACCACCCGCAATCCGGAGTGCAAAATCGATATTCTCGTAAGCACTCATCACCGGGATCAGCGCCGTAGACTGGAAGCAGAAGCCCACCTTCGTCCGGCGGAAGTTCTCCGCATCCGCGGGGCTCATGGCTGTTACATCCTGCCCCTCGAAATAGACATGCCCGTCCGTCGGCTTATCCAGGGTACTGATCACATTCATGAGCGTGGTCTTCCCGGAGCCGCTCCGCCCCTTGATGATCACGAACTCCCCCCTGTGAATCTCCATGGAAACACCCTTCAGGGCGAAGAAACTCCCACCCCCGGTCTTATATTCCTTTATTACATTATCAACCGTTACAACCGGTGTATTCATACTTATCCTCTTTTCTTCCAATCGAAGGTTCAAACGCAGGACAATTCTGTTTTATTTTTCATAGCGTACATGGGACGGGAGCGCAAAAGAGCCTGCGAAGGACCGTCACGGGTCTCGGCACTTAGCGATTCACGAGTGCATGTTCTGTATGCACGAAGTGAGAGCTTAGTGTCCGCTAGGGGTAGCCCGTGGTCGAGCGAGAGCGATGTCCTGAGCAGGTTCTTTCGCGCTCACGTCCCCTAAACCAATTTGCTTTAAAAACAGAATCGTCCAAGTATTTTTAATCCTCTCCAAGTTTCAGTGCTTCGGAAATGCGCATGCTCCGCACGATCCGCCGAAGAACCAGCAGCACGATCAGGAAAACCACCAGGAAAATCGCGCCGAGCCGGATGGCATCCGTCCCGGACAGGAACACCTGAAGCGGCATCACATGTTTTTCCGGCAGATACACGCAGGCATAGAGCGAAGCAAAAAGACCGGTCGCCCCGTAGCCCACAGCCCCGCCGGCTAAGAAAGCCACCAGCGAGCTCCAGATCTGTTCATGTACGAGCATACGGCTGATTTCTTTCATCCGGATACCCATGGCGCGGTAAATACCGAAAAGCAGGGCCCGGCTCCGGATTGACGTGATCCAGAAGATCAGGAAACCGACCGTCAGCAGAAGAACCGAAATTAAAAACGTAATCGTAAATAAGCCGTTCGTAATCTGCATCACAGAGGAATCCTTTTTCGCGCGGATATCCTCTGTCTGTACCGTAAGACCCGACACACGGATACCAGCATCCGTAAGAGCCTCCTCCAGCTGCGTAAGGGAAACATTCTCGGCCGTTTTCATCCAAACCTGATAAGGTGTCAGTCCAAAGGATGCCGTTTCCGGAGCATAGTTTCCGACCACCAGATAATTTTCCTTCGGGCCGGTGGTTTCCACCTCCGCATCCTGATTCTCTTCCGTCCCTGCCGGAGTTGCTGCGCTCTCTTCGATTCCGTAGCTGTAACGCTCATACCCGGGAAATGCATCTACGATTCCTACGATCTTCCGGGTACCGATATCCTTCGCCTGATCCCTTTGCAGCGTGATCGGGCTGTAGCGGAGAAGCGAAATGGTCTGCCCCACTTCAACCCCCATCCGATCCGCCAGATTCCGGGAGATCAAAATCCCGTTAGAGGTCTGGCTGAGCGCATTCAGCATGTTGTACCAGTGCGGATGATTCAGCACATCCGGCATCTCTGCCACTTCCCCGAATTCCTTCGTATGAATGGCCATAAACGTTACGTCCGGAATGGTCTGCGAATTGCCGCGTACCGTGAGCTCCGGATCGACCACCACGCGTGTCATGGCAGTTACAAGACCCTGATCTTTAAGTTCCGCATACCGGCCATAGTCCGGTTCCGGATAATTCCAGAGGTAAACGTTTTTTTCCGGTATCCTTACTTCCAGCTTCCATTCTTCCTCCGCAACCGCACCGGTTCCGTCATTGTACCGGATGCGTTCCCCGTTATTCTCGTTGATGGTCCGGGCCATGTTCGCATGGAAGATACCCAGCGCCACCGTAAAGATCAGGAAGATAGATATAAGCGCAGACTTCTGACGCGTCCTTGTGATCTGCAGAAACGCCGCATATTCCGCCGGCTTCCAGTGCTTCTTTCCGAGATAGAAAATGAACCGCACCAGATACCATGTAAGCCGCAGCACAAGAAGGCTTCCCGCAAAGATAAAGAGCGACGCCGAAAGGAACACCAGCGGATCCAGACCCTTGCCACTGATCACATCCTGTGCCAGCATATCCTTCTGTTTGTTATAGTTAAAGAGCAGATAAACGGAAAGTCCCAGCAGGATGACATCCAGAAAATACTTCTCCCAGAAATTCTTTTTTACGCCTGCGGTTTCCGCGTTCTTTCTGTCGGTGATGGTCCTGCCGGAAATCCGGAGCACCGGGATCATAAAGACGATGCATCCCACAGCCGCGCCGATGAGGCCGAACGGCAGCATGCTCAGCCGGAAGGAATAATCCACCAGACTTTTTTTCGCAAATACCATAAAATCATTTGTGCTGGCCGCCGCCCGGCAGAGCCCCATTCCCAGGAGAATCCCCGGCAGATAAACCAGGAGGGAAAGCACGAGGATCTCCATGAGATAGAGGAGCAGAAGCTTCGGCCGGCTGATGCCCCGGCTGCGAAGCACGGCCATTTCTCCGGACTCCGTCTCGACAATCCTGCCGGAGATCATATAAATAAACATCACAAGCAGCATAACAAGCGGGAGTGTGATGACAAAGAGAATCTGCTCGACGGTTTTCTTTTCTCCCGCCGCCTTTTTCATGACGGGAGAAAGGTTTTCCTCCAGATTTTTGTCCTCCCGGCAGATCCGCCGCAATGCGGCGCTGACCTGCTCTGCATTCTCACTTCCCACCTCACGGTAATCAAAATTATCGGATACGGCATACCGGATATTTTCAAAGGGAAAGCGTTTTGCAATCTCATCCATATCGGATTGGCTGACAAACACATACCGTTCGAAGCCCGAGAGGTCTCTGTCCCAGAAGCTCACCGCATTCTCTTTTTCGGCAACCACACCGACAACCCGGAAGGTAAGCGGCTTTTCATCCGCATCGAGTTTATCCTCCAGAGTAAGCGTTTCGCCAAGCGCAAGGTCAATGGCATCCATCACCTTTTCGCTGACAACGCAGGGATAGATACCCTCTTCCCGCTCCGCCTCGGTAAAGAGAACACCCTTCTTTACTTCCAGATAGTCCTCTCCCCCGGAAATCCAGCCGATATTCACAAATTCTGTCTTTCCGTTTACGGACTTCCTTGCCTTATCCCCGTCCAGGAGAACCAGCCGTTGCTGCGAGACAAGAGACAGATCCAGTTCAGATGCCCAGCTGTCTTCCCGTTTCTTCGCCGCGAGAAGTGCCGCATCCGTCGGACTGTCACCGGAGATTGTCACTGCCGCTCCGCGCCGGAGCACAGCCGGGAACTCGCCGGATTCGGAATAGGACTCCCGGAAGCCCTGCTGCAGAAGGCGCTGGTATGCACCCTCCCGGAACATGGCCAGCATGGCAGAGGTTCCGATCAGCATAACCAGGCCCAGCATGAGGCAGAGATTCAGCCGCCGTTTATTCCAAAGTTTTTGTAAGGTAAAACGAATCACTTCTCCACTACCTCCACTGCAACCTGATCACCTGCCGAAAGGCCGCTCAGCACCATGGCGGTCTTGCCGCCCATTTCAACATCCACATACGTTTTATCAAGCCCATAGGGCATGATCCGCCACACATAATGTAATGTATCACTCGTCTTCTGCGAGGCCTCCGTATAGACAGCCTCCGCAGGGATGACCAGCACATCCGGATAATCCACGGCATCGAAGGAAACCACACCATGGCCCTCTACGACGGCCTCCGGATCGATCGATGCGTAAAAAACATCATACTGGCCGTTTACGCGGGGCGAAGCAACCGGCAGGTATATTTTATCTCCGATCGATGTTACATAAGGTGTTACCCCATCCCCGTTGATGCCCACACAGGTCATATCCCAGGTTTGTCCGTCGTCCATCTCAAGCTTAACCTTCTGCCCGGGAAGCGCCGCGGCATCCGATACAGCGTTCACCTTCTGCGCCGCTGATGCACCCTTCGAAGTCATGGGCACCATCATCACCTCCACGAGCGAATTCTTTTCCGATGCGATGATTGCCATCAGCGTATTGTTATATGCCATGTAATCGCCGTAGTAACCACTAACGAAACGAATTTCTCCGCTTTCTTTGGCATTTACAGTCTCCTCGCCGCTGATGCTGCGAAGACGGTCGTATTCCTTCTGCAAAGCGCTGATGCTGGCGGAATATGCCGCATTTTCCTGCTCCAGCATGAGCGCGGTAAGACTCCGCTGGGCCGTCAGCTTTTCGCGGCTGTACAGGATTTCTTCCTTTTCCTCCGCATCCGTATCCGTGGCTGTCATGAAATCCGTTTCCAGGAGCGATGCCGTATCCGGCGCTGCCGCAATGGCCTTGTCCAGTTCCGCAAGCTGTGCATTCAAGACACTTACCTGTTCCGTATGACGCCTGTCCTCAGCGGCTACCGCCTGCGAAGCCTCCAGCAGCTCGGAATCCTTCGTTCCCGGTGCGTAGGTGTAAAGATAATCCCCTTCCTCCACCTTCGCGTTGACTGTCCGGTTTTCCCCGCCGATGATGGTACTCATCACGTTTGGCGTGTAATAAAAATCGAGTTTTGTCAGTCCCCGGGTAATACGCTCCGATGCACTGCTTTTGGTAAAATTCGTCTGCTCCACAGTAACCGTGTCATACTTTGCCGGAAGGACACTGCCGGCCTCGTAATAGACCTCTTCTCCCTCCGAAAGGCCCGAAAGGACCTCCGCGTAGAGTTTATCCTGTGCGCCCAGCTCAACAACCCGCCGTTCTGTTTCCTCACTGCCCGGTGCTTTCCGGACATAAACGTAGGATGTCTCTCCCTCCGTCTGGACACTGTCCAGACCGACCGCCAGAACAGGTTCGCCATCTCCCTCCCAGGAGAAATAAAGCGGAACGGTACTTCCTGCGGTAAGTGGGGCACCTTCTGCCAAAAAGCGCATTCCGGGATAGCTTTCCTTGGTCTTGATCATCCTCTGTTCCTGCTGGGTATAGTCCAGCTCTGTGATCGGATACTTCTTCCCGCCGATCATTGTATATTTGTTTTCAAAGGCCCGGTAAAAATACTTATTCGTCGGCAGCGGCTTTCCCTTTCTGTCGGCGTTTTTGCTGTCATCGATTGCCTCGATATAGAGGTCGTCAAAATCCGAGATCAGAACAAGTACATTATCCGGCCCGTTCTTCCCCTGTGTCTGAGAAAGATCCGCCACATAAGTCACTGTGCCGCTGTGTCTTGCCACAAGGGTTCCCTTTTCCAGTTCCTCTCTGGCCTTCTGAAGATCCTTTTCCAGCCAGGAGATGTTCTCTGCCGAAGCCGCACTCCGGTACCGGTAGTTTTCCGCCTCCACCCGGTTCTCTTTTTCAATTGCAGCTGCCCGTTCCGTATCGCCCACGGCGTCTGCTGCCGCCTTCTGATAGGACCGGAGCGTAACCCCTGCCTCATATTCCCTTTCGGCATAGGCCGCAGCCTCCTCTGCAGCGGATATTGCCTCGGATGCCGCACGGACCGCCGCTTCTTTATCCCGCGTATCGGCCCGGGCGATCACATCCCCTTCCTGCACCTCATCGCCGTAATCCACCAGGATCTCCGCCACATCCGTGGCCGAGGTGAAAAAGTGGGCATATCCTTTTGCAAGTACTCTTCCCTGCAGATACTGTATTCCGCCGACATACCGCTTTTCCACCGGACGAAACGACTGGGACTGCGACAGCGGCGCAAGAAGCTCCGGCGCCGGTTCGGCACTCTCTTTTTTCCCGCATCCGCCAAGAAGCGACATCATCATGAAGGCTATGAGCAGTCCGGCTGTTTTTCTCTTATTCCACACTGATCACTTCACCTCCCTCAAGACCGCTTTCAATGATCTGGCTGTCTTCGATGGTATCCCCGAGAACCACTTCGCGTGCCTCCCGGTATCCATTTTCATCCACGATATAAACCCAGGCATGGTTCTCCGTCCGTACGACTGCATTCTTATTCACATAGACCACATCTTTGTAAGGCGCTTTTTCCACGACCATATCCAGCTTCTGGGAATCCGGCAGACCGGAAATATCGGAAACCGGTTCCAGGCGGAGCTGTTTTGACCCGCTGCCCAGATCCACAATCTCAGCCAGCTTAAAATCATACACATTATCGTTTGCGTAGGCCGGGAAAACCTCCCCCTCCCGGAAGGGATACGGATCATCCGTTACCACCGTATATTTTCCGGAGCCGGAAGTGATCTTCACCATGGGGTTGTAGGTATCCAGAATGCCGTAGTCCCGAAGGGCTTTATCCACGAAGGTTACGGTACCTTCCTCCTTCGCGACCAGACTGACACCGGTCTTCTGATCCTGCAGCTCCCGGAGACGTGTCCTGGCAAGGGCAAGCTGCTCCTCCCCGCTCCGGATCACATCGGAAAGCCCCAGGTCCGGGTCGATTTCCATCAGATTGCGGTTATGCTCCAACTCCAGAGCCAGATCATTCACGTTTTTCTCGGCCTCCTGAAGGTCCTTATCCGCATTCTGGATGGTAGCCTCTACCATCACATCACCCACATTCACATGATCGCCCTCTTTCACGTAGGCGACCGCTGTGGGGACAATGTACGCATTCTCTTCCGAAACAACGCGCGCCGTCAGCTCGCCGATCGTCCTCTCCTCGAACTTATAGTCGGTGACCGTGATTTCCTCCATCCCGATCGTCAGAGTAAGCTTATTCGGAAAATCACCACGCTTAACCTCAGCCGTACTGTGCGTGACCTTTTCGTAATCTTCCTGTTTTTTCTCCACCAGCGGATCCATTTTCTTCTTCCCGCACCCCGTAAGGGTTACAAGAAGCATCGCATAGACCGCCGCCCTCTTCCATCTTTTCCGCATATCCAATCCCCAAAATCTTATCCTAACAAGGCTGTATTGCGCCCTGTTTCCCATCATTATCTGAATCATAAAACATGAATGTATCAGAAGTGTATCTTTTACATCAGTTTTTCATATTCGTATAGTAAACCGGCAGGGAAGGACGAGTAAGTCTGTGAAGGACCGTCACGGGCCTCAGTGCTTAGTGATTCGCGAGCACACGCTTGCGTGAGCGATGCGAGAACTTAGCACTGCTAGGGGCGCCCGTGTTCGAGCGAGAGCGATGTCCTGAACAGACTTACTCGTACTCACCCTGCCTCGTACATATAAGCATGGCCAAAAGGAAGCTTTGACTATCGCGCATGCTTCCGCTATACTGAATACGATTGATTAAATGGAAAAGAGGCTCTATGCGATGATCGACATCTTAATAGTGGAAGACGAAAAACCCATATCCGACCTGCTCCGCCTGAACCTGACCGCGGCAGGCTACCGGTGCACGACCGCCTTCGACGGCCATGAGGCAGAGGATATCCTTTCCGAGCGGGATTTTGACCTCGTTCTGCTGGATGTCATGCTGCCCGGCATCGACGGTTTTTCTCTGATGGATTACTGCCGGGAGCTCAAGCTCCCCGTCATCTTCCTCACCGCAAAAGCCTCTCTGGATGATAAGGTCCGCGGCCTCAATTCCGGCGCGGAGGACTATATTGTAAAGCCCTTCGAGGTGGTTGAGCTTCTGGCGCGTGTCCGGATCGTGCTCCGACGGCATCATAAAACAGACGAACGGATCACCATCGGCGGGCTTACCATCGACACGGAAAACCAAGTGGCCCAGCGGGATGGCCAGACCCTTCCTCTCACACCGAAGGAGTTTGAGCTTCTCGTCCTTCTCGCCCGGAACAAGGGCATCACCCTTTATCGGGAAAAGATTTATGAAGAGATCTGGGGCGAGGAACCGGAGATGGGCAGCCGTACCCTGGACCTGCATATTCAAAGACTCCGCAAGAAGACCGGTCTCGGCGGCAGTATCCGAACCATCTACGGAACCGGTTACCGGTTGGAGACTTCCGAGTAGCGGCACCACAGATTCGATGCTGTAAGATCACAGTGCCGCTCTCATTCATACCATAAGCCCCGGAGGCCCTTATGAAATTCCGTTTCAAAGTGCTGTTTTTGAATCTGCTTCTGCTCACGCTGGCGCTTTCCGCCATCGTGTTTTTTGTGATGCAGCACAGCACCCGTCAGACGGAGAAAAGCCTGCTTTCCGGCGCCGTACAGGAAAACACCATTCTGGAAAACACGATTCAGTACGAGCTCCTGGCTTTCCTGGAGCGCGAAGAGGGGGATAATCTACCCGCATCGATCACCCAATATTTTGAGAAATCCGATACCGTCAGAAGCTTTCTCTCTCCCGACACCGCTCTTTTCTGCGTTTATAACGATGAAATGTGCTACGCCACGGATGAAGAGAATCAGCCGCCCGCATCTCTTTGGGATTCTCTCGAAAACGGCTACAAATCCAGCATGGAGTCGCGCGTCAATGATTCCGTATTTCTTTTTACCGCCTCCATGAGCCGTCTTTATAACCGTCCCTTCTACGTCATCACCCGGCGGGATGTGACGGAGACACACAAAGAGCTCCGGGAGGGGGCTGTCTTTTTCTCCGTTCTGACCGCTCTCATCCTCTTTGTAACCGGCCTTCTCCTTTATATCATCAGCCGCCTTGTGACCCGCCCCATGGAAAAGCTGACCATTGTCACCGACCGTTTTGCCGAAGGTGACTATTCCCAGCGGGCGCATGTCACCTCCAATGACGAAATCGGTGTTCTTTCCGAGCATTTTAACCATCTGGCCGATTCCGTTGAGTCGCATATTGACGAGCTTGGCGAGATGCTCCATCGCCGGGATCAGTTCGTGGCGGATTTTACCCATGAGATCAAAACCCCCATGACCTCCATCATCGGCTA
>CACYDN010000080.1 GCA_902773185.1 uncultured Lachnospiraceae bacterium
AGAGTGGCCACATGCCGGGAACTGTTAAATCAGGGCTCCTTCCAGATGCTGACAGATCACACAAATGTGACAGTCAAGAAAAAGTTTGTTGGTTGTTCAATTTACCTCTTGACAAAGGTCACTTCATAACAGAGGTTGATTACTTTATGAAAAAAATAACGGATACAAAATGGTATAAGCACCTTGCAACCATCAACCACCATAAGCTGGAGGTGGGGAAAAACTGCTTCCGCTGCGGGCTGTACCGGCAGGGGCTTCTGCATGATCTCTCCAAGTACAGCTGGGCGGAGTTTTCGGTCGGCGCAAAGTATTTTCAGGGGAACCGGAGTCCGAACGAGGCAGAGCGGGAGGCAACCGGTGTTACAACCTCCTGGCTGCATCATAAGGGCAGAAACAAGCACCATCTGGAATACTGGATCGATTATGATCTAAAGAACGGTGGCGTGACCGGCATGAAAATGCCGGATAACTATATCGTGGAAATGTTCTGTGACCGGGTGGCTGCCAGCAAGGTCTACAAAAAAGACGCGTACACGGATGCCTCCGCGCTCGAGTACTATTGGAAGGGTAAAAGCCGGGTGATGCTGCATCCTTATTCCCGGAAGAAGCTGGAGCTTCTCCTTACCAAGCTGGCGGAGGAAGGCGAGGATGCGGCCTTTGCATATGCAAAACGGTACATGAAGGCGTACCGAAAGTACAAGAGGAAGAAGGTCCGAAACGCAAAAAAGAAATCTTCTGAATGATAGGACGGACAATCAGGTATAGAAATGAAGATCGTGACTACATGAGACAATCGGATGCAATGTGACAAGATCACTTAGAAAGAGTATTCTATGGCATTTACACACTTACATGTTCATACCGGCTACAGCTTATTGGACGGCTCCGCAAAAATCCCGGAGCTCGTCAGCCGTGCAAAGGAGCTCGGCTTTGATTCGCTTGCCATTACCGATCATGGCGTCATGTATGGCGCCGTTGATTTTTATAAGGAGTGCAGGAAACAGGGTATCCGGCCCATCATCGGCTGCGAGGTTTATGTGAGCCCGGGCAGCCGGTTCGACCGCGAGCTCGGGAAGGAGGATGAGCGGTATTATCATCTGATCCTTCTGGCGGAGAATAATACCGGTTATACCAATCTTTCCCGCATCGTCACCCGCGGCTTTACCGAGGGCTATTACTATAAGCCCCGGGTAGACCGTGAGGTGCTGGAAAAGTACCATGAGGGAATCATCTGCCTTTCGGCCTGCATGCAGGGCGAGGTGGCTTACTACCTGCGGCGGCATCTTTACGATGAGGCAAAGAAGGCAGCGCTGGATCATCTGGCCATCTTCGGGGAAGGAAACTACTTTTTGGAGATGCAGGACCACGGCTACGATGAGGATACGGTGGTCAATACCGGTGTCATGCGAATCTCGCAGGAAACGGGCATTCCGCTTGTGGCAACGAACGATTCCCACTATATCTACAAGGAAGACTGGGAGGCGCACGATATCCTGCTCTGCATCCAGACGGGGGCCAAGGTGGCGGATGAGAACCGGATGCGTTACGAGGGCGGGCAGTTCTACCTCAAATCCGAGGAAGAGATGCGAGCCCTGTTTCCCTATGCTCCGGAGGCACTGGAGAATACCCATAAGATTGCCGAGCGGTGCAATCTCGAAATTGTATTCGGAGACCAGAAGATTCCGCGGTACGATGTGCCGGATGGTATGACGGCGGATGCTTATCTGGAAAAGCTCTGCCGGGACGGCATGGAAAAACGGTATCAGCCCGTAACGAAGGAGCTTTGGGAACGGATGGAATACGAGCTGTCCGTCATCCGCAGCATGGGCTACGTGGATTATTTCCTGATCGTTTGGGATTTCATCCGCTATGCAAGAAGCGTGGGCATCGGCGTTGGTCCCGGGCGCGGTTCCGCGGCGGGCAGCATTGTATCCTACGCACTGGGAATTACCAATATCGACCCCATCCGTTATCAGCTGATCTTTGAGCGCTTCCTGAATCCGGAGCGTGTGACCATGCCGGATATTGACGTGGATTTTGCTTACGAACGCCGGCAGGAGGTCATTGACTACGTGACCGAGAAGTACGGCAAGGATGCGGTCGTTCAGATTGTGACCTTCGGTACCATGGCTGCCAGAAACGTGGTGCGCGATGTGGGCCGCGCGCTGGACCTTCCCTATAAGACCTGCGACCAGGTGGCAAAATCCATCCCGACGGATCTGGGGATTACAATTGATAAGGCGCTGGAAACGAGTCCGGACTTCCGGAAATTCTACCGGGAAAACGATGAGATCCGGTATCTCATCGATATGTCCCGCCGGCTGGAGGGACTGCCGCGGCATGCTTCCATGCATGCGGCCGGCGTCGTGATCGGCCGGGAACCGATCGAAAACTTTGTGCCGCTCTGCCGGAACAGCGATGCGGTGACGACCCAGTACAATATGACCACGATCGAAGAGCTGGGTCTTCTCAAAATGGATTTCCTCGGTCTTCGAACCCTGACGGTGATTCAGAATGCAGTGGACAGCATTGCAAAACGGACGGGGAAGAAGATTGATATTGAACACATGGAGATGGATGATCCTGCGGTCTTCGACATGATCTCCCAGGGCAAATGCGACGGCGTGTTCCAGCTCGAGTCCGCGGGGATGCAGAGCTTCATGCGCGAGCTGAAACCGCGAAATATAGAGGATCTGATCGCCGGCATTTCTTTATACCGGCCCGGTCCCATGGATTTTATTCCGCAGTATATTAAGGGAAAAAATGCGAAGGATCCCATTCAGTATGCGGTGCCGGAGCTGGAACCGATTCTTTCGCCTACCTATGGATGTATCGTTTACCAGGAACAGGTTATGCAGATCGTTATGAGCCTGGCCGGCTACAGCATGGGACGTGCGGATTTGGTGCGCCGTGCCATGTCCAAGAAAAAGGCGTCGGTTATGGCCAAAGAACGCGAATACTTTGTCTACGGAAAGGCGGCAACTGAGGATGATCCGGTCGTCGTGCCCGGCTGTGTTGCGCGCGGTATCCCGGAGGATGTGGCGAACCATCTCTTCGATGAAATGACGGATTTCGCCAGCTATGCGTTCAATAAGTCCCATGCGGCGGCTTATGCCGTGGTGGCTTATGAGACTGCCTGGCTCCGGTGCCATTATCCGCTCGATTTTATGGCGGCACTTCTCACCTCGGTGAGAGACAATTCGGAAAAGCTTCTGAAATATCTGGATTCTGTCCGCAGGATGAATATCAAAATGCTTCCGCCGGATATCAATTCGGGCGGGGGCGGCTTTACGGTGGCCGGAGATGCCATCCGGTACGGGCTTTCCGCCATCCGTTCCGTGGGGGACGGCGTGGTGGATACCATTTTGGAGGAACGGGAGAAAAACGGTCCCTTCCGCGACCTGATGGATTACTGCACGAGGATGACGCCCCGCGAGGCCAATAAGCGGATTCTGGAGAGCATGATCCTGGCCGGTGCCGTGGACTGCTTCGGACTGAATCGCCGGCAGCAGATGCTGCTCTATCCCGTGGTATTGGAACAGGCAGCTTCGGAAAGAAAGCGGACGGAGTCCGGGCAGTTCAGCATCATGGATTTTCTCGGAGAGGGCGAAAAGGATTCCTTCTCCATCAATCCGCCTGATGTCGATGAATTTGAAAACGATATCCTCATCTCCGGTGAAAAGGAGATGCTGGGCTTCTATGTCAGCGGACATCCGCTGGATAAAGTCAGAGACCTGATGGAACAGGAGGGTGTGACAAACAGCTCGCGTTTCCGTCCGGATGAGGAGACCGGCGAAATCCCGCTTCGGGACGAACAGTTCTGCCGCGTGGCCGGCGTTGTGGAAAAGGTGACCCACAAGGTGACAAAGCGCGGCGACAACATGGCATTCCTGACAATCGAAGACCTATTCGGGCAGCTGGAAATTCTGGTGTTCCCGCGCGTATTTGAGGAGAGCCGCAGCAAGCTTACGGAAGGAAGTATTCTGTTCATCCGCGGCCGGGCCTCCATCGCCGAGGATGGTGGAAAGCTGATCGCCCAGGAAATTGTTACGGAAGAGGAAATCCGGAAGGAACAGGTTGCGAAAAAGAGTACGCTCTGGATCCTTTTCCCGAATGAAGAGGAATTCCGGGAAAAACGCATGCAGCTGGAACAGCTTCTGATGCGGTATCCCGGGGAAACGCCGGTCAGTGTGCAGCTGAAGGCGGAGCATGCAAGGCGTAATATCGCCAGGAAGGTGGATCCGTCCGGCGGAATACTGGATGCGCTCCGCCTCGAGTACGGACCCGACCGGGTGATGTTAGTAGCCCATCGTTAATTCTTTTCGATGTGTAAGGCAGGCCTGGTGCAAGCAAGCCTGCCAGTTGACATTTGAAAATGAAATGAAGAAAGAAAAAATGGAAATAATTACTTCAGTAACAAATAATAGAATCAAGCGGTTGGTAAAACTTCGGGAGAAGGCGGGCGAGAGACGCAGGGAAAGCGTGTTCCTTGCGGAGGGCGTGCGCCTGGTTTCGGAGGTGCCGTTGGATCGTCAGGAGTCGCTTTTTGTGACAGAAGACTGGGTGGAAGCGTGGAAAAACGAGGCGCAGGATTCCCTCAGCGGCACGGATCAGGATCAGAGGCGTCGCCGGGAGGTTTTCCGTCGGATGGATACGGCCGAGGCAGCCGGAAATCTTATTCAGGTTTCGGATGAGGTGTTTGCAAAGATTGCCGATACCCGGACGCCGCAGGGCGTTCTTGCACTCGTGAAAAACCGGACGGATCGGATAGAAGAGATTGCGGCGCGTTTTTCCCGCCTGCTCTTTTTGGAAAATCTGCAGGATCCTGGAAATATCGGGACCATGCTCCGTGTCTCGGAAGCTGCGGGCGCAGCAATGATCCTGACAAAGGGATGCGCCGACATCACGCAGCCGAAGGTGGTAAGGGCCTCCATGGGCGCCGTGTTCCGTGTGCCGGTGGTGGTGTTGGGACATAACCATGATATAGAATCCGGTGTGGAGCCTGAAGCCGGCAAACCAGCCGGAGCTTTTGCGGAATCCGGCAGGGAAAATGGAAAAGCAGCTGCCGATGATCCGTCTTCGATTCTGCAGTTTCTGAGAACAAAAGGCTTTCAAATCGTGGCGGCCCATCTCGACGGAACGGATATGTATGAAACGAATCTCGGCGGGAAATCTGTTTTCCTGATCGGGAACGAGGGGAACGGCCTTTCGGATGAGCTGACGGCTATGGCGGACTGCCGCATCCTGATCCCGATGGAGGGGGAGGTGGAATCCCTCAATGCAGCCATGTCCGCAGGACTTCTTCTCTATGAGGCCAGGCGGCAGCAGATTTATGCACAAGACTGTTTGAAAACACCTTTGTCAGGTGAAGGAGTCGATGGGGGCGCGTCGAATCAAAAATAACCGGACCGAATGTATGCCTGATTAATCCTATGACGCCAAAAGTTTCGCCCTGTTTTCATTTGTTGCGCTTTTGTTATCTTTGTTTTGATAGAGTACGAATTGGAAGATTATCCGTTGACAGCAATAAATGGTAGAATGTGTCAGACAATCTGACGTATATCGTAGGAGGGAAAACCATGAAGGATTGGGAAGAAATCGGAGACGAGTTTGAGGAAGAAAACAAAAGCAAGACTGTCGTTCAGAGTCCGAGCAAGACGGAAAATAAGAAAGAAAATAAGAAAGAAAATAAGACCGCCTATGTGAAGCAGGGCAAAAAAGAGAATGTGAAGGTTGGGAATGACGACTTTGAAGTCGTTGATGAGGATGACGAGATTGCGCCGGTACAGAATAATCAGAATGTGAAGGCCGGAAATGACGACTTTGAAATCGTTGACGAGGAAGAAGAGGTTGCTCCGAAAAAACAGAATCAGAATGCGCAGAATAAGCAGGTTCAGCCGCAGTCCTGGGTACCGAAGCATCTTTCTCCGGCACTCTGGACGACACTTTTACAGATGGAATTTGTATATAATAACGCCCATGGCAAGGAAAATGTCAAGGCGGAGCATATTGCGGATTGGAAGAATCAGTATTATCCCTTTATTGATGCCAGAATAGATGCCCTTGAAGCGGATGGTAAATATAACAGCGAAGAAAACAAAGAATGCATTTTTATCAGGAAGGCATTAAAGAACGGATGGCTGCCTTCTGATTTTAGTATGCTTGTGCAGGCATATGAGACGATCCATGCGTTGCCGCAGATGGAAGAAGGCAGTATCGGGAAAGGACTGGACATCCTTTCGCAGATTGAAAATACCAAAATCACGACCGTGGCCGATAGACATGATCTGGTCGATATTATGCAGAATTATTTCGCCGGTTTAAAAACGCCGGAGGGGGATGCGGTATCAAATATACTGGGCCAGAAGATGATGACTACCATTCTGCCAAAGGAATATCCGAACGATCCGAACTGGGGCGAAGCGGGGCAGAAGTACGGTGACGGTATTAAGCTGCAGAATGTATTTTTTAAACATGTAAAGGATTATAATAAGATCGTTACAGATAAGAACCGCTTAGGTGAAGAATATGTAATGGCGTATCAGACCGAGGCGGATATGGAGGAGTTTACCCGTCATAAGGGACATCTCCACAACAATATCACAAAGGGAAACCGTCAGGCACTGAAAGAGGTTTTCGGCGAAGAAATCTATGATGATATTGATGAAATGCATAAGGGTAACCGGGAAGACCGAAAGGTGAAGATTTACCATTCCTACGGCAATCAGCTGATGAAGGAAGGAAAGGATGTTCTGGAACTGGATTTCGCCGGTTCCGGATTCCAGGATGTTGCCCACGTGCATAAGGACAGACGTGGTCCGGTCCAGTGGGGAGATGAGGATCAGATGGCTGCACAGTACGGCGGTCACCGTGTTCCGAAACCGGGCGGAGGACACTTCAAGTATATCCGTTCCGAGGATAAAAAGGTGAAGGACAATGCCGGTCAGACGCACGTCAAGACCAGATACAGCATTGCCGGACCCACGCCGGATACATGGAAGCCCCTTATGGGTGTATTTAACTTGGGTGACTACAGTATCGAAAGTACGAAGATATACGGCCGGGATTTTGCCGCAAAGTTTTTGGAACCGCATTTCAGAAACTGGAGGGATGGAGTGGAGCAGCCGCATGAGCTTCACATTAACCTCACCGGCCACAGCCGCGGCGCAGTATCCGAAGGCGAATGCATCAAGCTGATCCAGGCGTGGATCAGGAAATATGCGGACAAAAATCCGCAGTTCAAGGATTACGAAAAATATGTTCATTATGATGCATTTTTCAATGAAACGGTTCCGGGTGTTGTAACCAATCTCCGTCTGGGCTCCAATGATCTCAGCGGCATTACGAATCTGAATGCGACGGTATATTGCTCGATGGCACAGGAGCATGGAGATTTTCTGTATCCCCTTCAGCAGATCAAGGGAGCACAGAGACTGATCATCGATACGACCGAGCATACCAACATGAAAAAGACGGATACGACGCAGATGAGCAATGTATCCGATAAGAAGAAGCATCAGGAAGGTTTTTACGATGCGGAGACCGGAGAATATTTCCGCGGAAGCGGTGTAAACCAGATGCCGAAGGGCGTTTACATCTCCGATGAGAAGAAGAATCTGATCCGGATTTCCAGCTACAGCCAGCTCGCCAAGGTGATCGATGCTGTCTATGAAGGGAACAGCAAGCAGAGAATCCGTGTCAGAAATATCCATAGAATGGCCAGAGACTGGTTTCTTCAGAATTCTCTGGAGTCAAGCTTCTTGGACGCGGAGGAAAAGAAGGCTGAAACCGAGAAGAATAACGATACCATGGACAGAATCCTGGCTTCTCCCAATAAGCGGCTGGCTCCTGTGAAGCAGGCAATCCGCGACATGAAAAAGAGTCTGAAGAGAGAGGGCAGGGAGCCTGTTACCAATGAAGAAATGCTCGCTGTCCGTGATAAGCTGATCGAGGCCTGCCGGGCATACATGAAAAAAACGAGCGTGCCGAGAGAGGGCGAAAGCGCTTACCGGATGGATCTGGTAAGTGATCTTCTTTCCTTCAGCATGAAGGAGAAGAATTACCAGAAGCTGATGATGCAGAAGCTGGCAAATCCCGATGCGGTAATCCCGCTGGATGAGAAGATCAGAGCGCATAAAAACCGTCTGGAGAATAAGGAAGGACGTCTGGAACGGAAGCTGGAAAAGGAAACAAAGCGTCTTGCCAGAGACCAGTCTATTCTGACAGATATCCGGAATGTACAGAAGGCTTGTGAGACAAGTCTGACACAGCTGAATGCCACGACAGGAATCCTGTGGAATTCAGACACATACAATAATTTCCATGCGATGCTGACGGCAGGAACAAAACTGGGCAACAAAACGACCATTAAAGAATTTATCGGGTTTTTAAAGAAAATGACTGAAGTGTCGGATGCGTATGTCAACATCCACACCGGGCCGAGTCCTTTCACGAGGGACGGAAAGCTCAGACTGAAGCATGCAAAGATTTTTGCCGAGAAGGGCAAGGAAATCGGAAGAAAAACGGAAAACAGTGCACGGTTTATCGCGGATAAGACAAAACCGGCTGTTGATATGGTAAAGCAGCGTCAGGCTGAGGTAACGAAGCTTCAGCATCAGGTCGGCATGAAGCAGATTGCCAATGCGCAAAAGGGGCTTGAGATTAAGGCGGCTGCCACACAGAGGATCAACCTGAAGAATCAGGAATTCCAAAAGCAGCAGGAGCTGCAAAACAAGAAAAATCTGCAGGTACCGAAGAAGTAATTGCAATACCCAAAATCAATATAGCGCTATCCCTGATTTAATGGTAAAATAGGGGTAGCGCTTTGTTGTGGCTTTTTAAAGGATTATAATAGATTTGGCTGACATGCCTGAATCGAGGGAGGGAAACATGAAAAAGTATGATTATCTGATCGTAGGCGCAGGTCTTTTTGGAGCGGTATTTGCCGAGCAGGCCAGAGCTGCGGGTAAGAAATGCCTCGTGATCGATAAGAGAGATCACGTTGCAGGTAATGTGTATACCGAGCAGACGGAGGGCATTCATGTACATATCTATGGTGCACACATTTTCCATACGAATGACCGTGAGGTATGGGAGTATGTGAACCGGTTTGCGGAGTTCAACCGCTTTACCAATTCACCGGTGGCAAACTATAAGGGCGAG
>CACYDN010000081.1 GCA_902773185.1 uncultured Lachnospiraceae bacterium
CGCTGAATAAGTACATCAATAAGGACTGATAAAGGTTTCACGCAAAAACATATATTTTCTTCGGCGAAATGCCGAAAAGCACACAAAAAAACAGCGGAAAATGATAAGATTCCGCTGTTTTTTTGTGCAATCTGTCCGCCCGGAAACGGGCGGATTTTTTTGTTTTCGGCTTGGGCTGATACAAGGGCGTGTGTTTTTTCGGGGATTTTGGGACAGCATATTGGGGCCGATTTTCGGATGGCGGAAACTGCGTGATGGGGCGCAACAAAACCTTGCGCAACAAAGCATTGCTCCCGTTTTCTTTCTTTTGGGATATCCAAAATGCTACCGTAAAAGAGACGAAGGACAGGGAGGACAAAAGCTTGCGGGTTCTGGGTATCGGCCTTTGTGATGCCGACCGGGAATATGTATATGGTGTGATGCAGTATATGAACAGGAGAAAGGATCTGCCTCTTTGCTGCTACGCGTTTACCAGGATTGAGGCCGCCGCCGAAGCTGCGGCGGAAAAGTCGCTTGCCACGATCCTCACCGGTGACATGTCCATCTGCGAGCGGCGCGAGGACGGATACTATATCGGCAACACACCATGTGTTTATCTATCGGCGCTCCCGGACCCGGGAAACGGAGCTGTGTTCAAATATCAATCCCTGCCCGCCCTGGTGCATGACATCATGCGGTATCTATTGAAGGAGACAGATCTAGGCAGCGCGTCATGCCGGCTGGCTGCAGTATTCTCGCCCATCGGTCGATGCGGCAAAACCAGATTCGCAAAGGCATACGCTGCCCGGGCAACCGGGGGACTCTATATCGGTATGGAGGATTTTTCCGACGATGAACCGACGGAGCTATTGTATCTTATGAAGAACCGTCTGCCGGAGCTGGAAAAAAGGCTTCCGGGTCTGATCCGCGAGGAAAATGGTCTTTCCATCCTCAGCAGTTCCGGGCTGGCCTTTGATATCCATTGCATCAGCCGGGAGGATATCGAATATCTGAACGGACTTCTTAGTGAAATGGGGCGGTATTCACGGATCGTATATGATCTCGGAGCGGCGGCGCCGGAACTTCCGGGCCTGTTTCAGCTCTTTGATGTGATCTATATGCCCGTGCTTACCGATCCGGTTTCGCAGAGGAAACTGCTTCGTTTCCGGCGTGTTCTGGAGAATTTGGGGATGACGGATGTTTTGTTGAAACTAAGGGAGGTCCGGCTGCCGGATGCAGACTGGCTTTCCGAAGAAATGCAGGCTGCAGTAGAAAGTGCCATGGAGGAGGAACGCATCTTTGTGGGAGGAAATGAAGGAAAAGTGGAAGAGGCAGTGTCTCGAACGCCTGGATCTGACCGGGGAGATACAGGACAGTGATGTACAGGCGGAAATTGACCGGTGTATTCTGGAGGATTCGCGGGCAACCTATATCCCGCTCAGGGAGAAATGTCTGATCCGAACAGAGCTGTTTCATGCCATCCGGCGGTACGGGCTTGTGTCGGAGCTTCTGGAGGATGACAGCATCACGGAGATCATGATCAACGGACCGCGACAAGTATTCATCGAAAAAGAAGGGCGGATCCGGAAGATTGACCGTGAATTTGAAAGCAGCGAGCGCCTGATGACGGTGATCCAGCAGATCGTATCTGCAGCAAACCGGTCTGTCAATGCGGCAAATCCGATCGTGGATGCGATGCTTCCCGACGGTTCCAGAGTCAATGTTGTTCTCGAAGGGGTATCGTGCGACGGATCGGCGGTAACGATCCGGAAGTTTCCGGAAGTGGGTGTAACGATGCAGAATCTGATCGATTGGGGGTCGATCGATTTGTCATCGGCAGAATTTCTGGGAAAACTCGTGGCGGGGGGCTACAACATCTTTGTTTCCGGTGGAACAGGCGCCGGAAAAACAACGTTTCTGAATGCACTGGCGGGGTACATTCCGAAGGATGAACGGGTGATCACAATTGAGGATTCCGCGGAGCTCCGCCTGCAGGGCATCCAAAACCTTGTCCGGCTGGAGGCCAGATATGCAAACGTGGAGGGAAAAAACCAGGTGACCATCCGGGACCTGATCCGGACCAGCCTCCGGATGCGGCCGGACCGGATCATCGTCGGCGAGGTCAGAGACGCGGCTGCGCTGGACATGCTGACGGCAATGAATACGGGACA
>CACYDN010000082.1 GCA_902773185.1 uncultured Lachnospiraceae bacterium
ATTCTTATAAAACTTTGAAAGCGTACCAAAACTAAACACCTCTACCAAGGCATATATTGGCAGATCCCCACCCTCATAGTTTTCTTTAAAATTCCTTACAAATGGGGCCTTTGAGTTTCTTCCAAGTTCTTCTTCGATATCCGATAAAAATGTATGATAGTACTCTTCGTCAACAAAATTTTCCGGCTCTTTATACCCCAGAACGCCATATGTATCGGCAAAATAATTTGCGATTCTACATCTTACGTTTACTTCTATCTTTTCTATTTGTGAAAATGTAGTCTGTCTAAAATTAGCATTGAACAAGTAAAGATCTACAATTTGCTCAAATGTTACGCCTTCATTATACTTTCCATTTTTAGGTTTAAAACCAAGGCTATATGCTTTAATTAGTCTGAAGTAAGATATGTCATTTAATATTTTCTTGGCATACTCTTCATCATTAATGATTAGTCCAAGCGACTTCAAGTTTTCAACCTGTTCATCAATCGACATCGATGGTTGATGTTGTCTCAGCTCTCCCATGCATTTTCTCCTTAAAATTAAAAGACCCAACGTGGTCCGCATCATTGAGAGGCGTGTTGGGTTCTGTTACAATTATTATATACTATCATCTTGAAAAAGACAATCACTTCCTAAAATTGGCCTTATTGTAATCTAACTCATCGAGGCAGAGGCGCAGACATTTGTAAACAAAAATATGTTATTCACATAGTACTAATGTCTGCGCCTCTGTCTCGATGTATGTTGTCGCCAAGGTCAGATGGATAAACAGTGCTGCTTCGCAGCTCTTTCGAACAAGAAAAACCATGCCCTTGCAAGCAAGCTTGCGGGCATGGCTTTCTTGTTCGCGACCACTTCGTGGTCACTGTTTATCTATCTGACTTTGGCTCGTTATCACTCATATTCCACCGTCGCGGGCGGTTTGGGTGTATAGTCAAACAGTACCCGGTTGATGCCCGGTACCTCTGTGGTGATTCGTTTTACGAGATGGTCGATGAGGTCGTCGGAGAGGTGCTCTACTGTTACTTCCATTACATCTGTTGTGTTGATGGCGCGGATGATGCACGGCCAGTCAAAGGTGCGTTTGCCGTCCTTTACGCCGGTGGATTTGAAATCCGGAACGACGGTGAAGTACTGCCATACTTTTCCCTCAAGTCCGTTCTTTGCAAACTCCTCGCGGAGGATGGCATCGCTCTCGCGAACAGCTTCGAGACGATCGCGGGTGATGGCTCCCGGGCAGCGGACGCCGAGTCCCGGTCCCGGGAACGGCTGACGATAAACCATGTTATCGGGCAGGCCGAGTTCCTTGCCGACGACACGGACCTCATCCTTGAAAAGGATGCGGACGGGCTCAACCAGTTCAAACTTCATATCTTCCGGCAGACCGCCTGCGTTATGGTGTGCCTTAATGCCTGCCTCGCTCTCGAGGATATCCGGCCAGATGGTTCCCTGTGCCAGGAATTCAATACCGTCCAGCTTGCGGGCTTCCTCGGCAAATACTTCGATAAACTCACCGCCGATGATCTTCCGCTTGGTTTCCGGATCTGTTACGCCGGCCAGCTTGTCAAGGAAACGGTCGGTCGCATCCACATAGATGAGATTGGCTTCCATCTCATCCCGGAAAACCTTGATTACCTGTTCCGGCTCGCCCTTGCGGAGAAGGCCGTGGTTCACATGTACGCAGACCAGCTGCTTTCCGATTGCCTTGATCAGGAGTGCGGCAACAACGGAGGAATCCACGCCGCCGGAAAGAGCCAGAAGCACCTTCTTATCTCCGATCTGCTCCCGAAGGGCAATAATCTGCTCATCAATATACTTTTTCGCCAGTTCAGGCGTTGTGATACGTTCCATCGTATCCGGTCGTCTTTCTTCTGTCATTTTCTTCTCCTTTTTATATATTTTTCAAAGCTCCGATATACCGATTTTGAATTATAGAATCGTATACTTTAATAAGAACAGGACCGCCAGGACATACATCAGCGGACTGATTTTTTTCGCTTTGCCGCATACCGCATTGATGAACACATAAGAGATGACACCAATGGCGATTCCATCGGAAATGCTGTAGAACAGCGGCATTGAGATGATGCAGAGGTACGCGGGGATTGCATCCGTGTAGTTCTCTTCATCCATCTTCAGCTCGGAAATAGATGAAAACATCAAGAACCCGACAAGGATCAGCGCCGGTGCCGTTGCAAAGGGCGGGATAGCGGTAAACACCGATGAAAACAGCGTTGAAATAAGGAACAGAACAGCTGTTACAGCTGCCGTAAGGCCTGTCCTTCCGCCTGCGCCAACACCTGCAGCGGACTCAACAAACGTGGTTGTCGTGGATGTTCCCATGACCGCGCCCGCGGTTGTTGCAACCGCATCTGCGAGAAGGGCCGGTTTGATTCCCGGCAGCTTACCGTTTTCATCCAGCATGTTTGCTTTGCTCGATACGCCGATCAGCGTGCCCAGCGTATCGAAAAGATCCACAAACAGGAAGGCCAGAATGACAACAATGAAATTCGTAACACCCACATCCTTCAGATTCACATGGAAACACTGTCCGAAGGTTTCTCCCATCGTGGCAAAATTCGGAAGATGCAGGGTTGGAATAATGGACTGGAACCCATTCTCCGGATCCGGCTGATAAACCCCCAGCACCTCAAACAGAATTCCGAACAGCCATGTGAGAAGAATCCCCCAAAGAATAGCGCCCGGAATCTTCTTCAAATAAAGGATGATCATGATGAAAAGGCCTATGACTGCCATCATGGCGGTTACACCGATTGTTGCGAAGTTTCCTTTAAAATCAACCAGGGATACGAGCGTGGCAGATGAAACGCAAAGCTTTGCATTCTGCAGACCGATAAATGCGATAAAAATACCGATACCGATGGATACGGATTTTTTCAGAACCAGCGGAATACAGTTAAATATCGCCTCCCGCACGTTGGTCAGGGAAAGCAGGATAAAGATGATGCCTTCGGTAAAGACTGCCAGAAGCGCAATCTGCCAGCTGTATCCGTACTGAAATACAACCGTGTAGGTGAAATAGGCATTGAGACCCATACCGGCTGAAAGGGCAAACGGCAGATTGGCAAAAATGGCCATCATCATGGTGCCGATGAAAGACGCCAGACAGGTTGCCAGCATGACCGCTGTCGGATCCATTCCCGTTTCCGCAAGAATGCTTGGATTGACTGCCAGAATATAGGCCATGGTCACGAAGGTCGTGAAACCGGCTGCAATCTCTTTTCGGACAGTAGTGCCCCGTTCCTGAAGCTTAAAGAGTTTTTCCATCTCTGCCTCCTTGAACAAATACATGACTTACGCGAATAGACGGACAGCTGACACTGTCCGAAACGGCTATTCGCCGAACTCAGCTATATACGGCAGGTTGCGGTAGTATTCGCCGTAGTCCAGTCCGTATCCGATCACAAAATGATCCGGTATGGTAAAGCAGACGTAATCTGCCTCCATATCTACAATCCTGCGTTCCGGTTTATCCAGAAGCGTTACGATTTTGAGTGAAAGCGGATTCCTCTGTTTCAGGATTTCCACAATTTTTTGAAGTGTCCTTCCGGTATCAATGATATCCTCCACAATGACAACGTGGTAATCGGATATATCCCGGTCCAGATCATAGGTAATCTCCAGATTTCCGGAGGAACTGGTGCCTTCAAAATAACTCTTTGCCGCCATGAAGCTTACTTCACAGGGAATCGTTACCTTTTTTGTAAGGTCCGATAAAAAAACAAACGCACCCTTTAACACACTGACGAGGATGAGAGGTTTCCCCTCATATTCCCTGTCCAGATAGGCCGCACATTTCTGTACCGCCTCCTGAAGCTCCTCTTCAGAGATCAGAACGCGTTTGATTCCTTTTTGATAGGTATTCTTGTCTGTGATCAGCACGTTTTCGTCCTCCACATCTATTATTCCGCCGTAAAACAAACGAAAATACACAGGTAATTGTACCACAAAACACCGGACATGACAACGACCACCTGATGCAACTGTCTTGAAATATACGCTGCCGGCTTTACCATAAATCGAGTAGGGAGGATTTAATCCCCCTACTCGATGATGCGGGCTCGTCAAACAGGATACCACATAAATGTGTATCCTGATGACTC
>CACYDN010000083.1 GCA_902773185.1 uncultured Lachnospiraceae bacterium
CGCATCGTGTATCCCTCGCTCCGCTCAGGACCATGGGGCCCTCCCTCACTTCGCTCGGGCAATCCCTTGGCTATTGTACCATATCAACCGTAAAATTCCAGCCCGCAGATTGTACGATTACTTGCCTAAGAGCATCCTCCAAGCTTATTTCCGTGCTAATGCCGATCACTTGATTTATAGTGTACCAAATGATTACTTGACTAATTTCAGGTTTCAATATTTCTAATGATAGCATACCATCTGCCATCACATTTGTAGCAATAGAACATAGCTTCACAGTCCACCCAGTGTCCATCATCGCCGAGTTTCCGACTGAATGTGATTTTCACCTTTTCGGCTGCTTCCACTTTTACATCGACATTCAGCTGTTCCATGATCTCCTCTTTTACGGAAGATAGTTTATTCCCGCTCATTGCATCACTGTTTTCCACTTTTACATCATCTAACTTATAAGAATTGTTCATATTCAGATTTTCACGTATATTTTCAGCTCCGGATATCCCTTTGCTAATACGGCTATACTGATCAAACGCTTTTTTCGCCTGATCCGGGAGCATCATGGATAGAACCTCATCTGCATTCGCATCCCCAAATCTTGCCTGGATATATTTTTTTGCCGCACTTTCCGGGGAAGATGCCCCGCCGGAGGAAAATAACGCGCCCCCAAACATCTTCACGATGAGAAACAGAACGAGAACTCCTGCCAGAATAGATCCGCCGATAACGGTTTTCTTCTTATTGTTTTTCATCTTATTGATCAAACCCTGAAATTTCCCTTCACTAGCTTCCTTCATATCTTTTCTCCTTCCATATGGATACCCTGTCCCGTTTATTCCAGCACCGTATGCGTAATTTGCCCCGGTCGCTCCTGCACCGTATGCATATTCCGTTCCGTTCATCGCCGCACTGTAGTTGTAATCATTCCCGGTTGCATGGGCACCGTATGTGAAATTATTCCCGGTTGCCCCTGCACTGTAAGAATAATCTGTCCCTGACGCCTGTGCTCCGGTGATATATTCCGTCCCTGCCACGCCGGCGCCGTAATGATCCTCCCCTGCCGCCTGTGCTCTGCCGGCATAATAGGATTCATCTGTCATCTGAACATCCGAATTATCCACGTAATGATACTGCTCATATCCACCGTTTTGACTGTTTACACAATTCCGGTTGTAATCCCCATAGCCTCCATTCTGTCCGTAACCGTAATTCTGCTGGTTGTACCAGCCGTTCACATTATTCTGCTGCCCATACCAGCCGTTTCCGTAACCCTGTCCATTGAAACACATCTCATTTGTACGCATAATTATTTCCTCCCTTATTTGGATTTCTTTGTTATTTCGGAAATTTTTCATCCGTTCTACTATATAGACACACTGACTTTGCATTTGGTTTTATGATTTTTCAATTTTTTTCAACTTTTTTCATTTTTTTCAATTTTTCCCCCGAAACCGGTCATACACATCATGCTACGCAATGGATTGACAGGCTCAATCGTGACACTTCAGCGAAAATATGCTATACTTTACGAATATGGAAAAGTAACCTACCGGCCACACTGCGTCTTTTGACTGAATAAAATAGTCCGGTAGCTTCTTACAAAACCGAAACTGATGATACTTACAGAATAACTTGGAGGAACTAATGGCTTTATCCCTGAAAGAAGGACAGATCACCGATGAAGAGCGCCAGGCGATAAAAGAAAACGCCTTTCGGAGCGGTGGTTCCTATGAATATGCAGATGAGGCCGGCGGACATGATGGTTTTCTGGATACCTACAACGGGCTGGCACAGCGCATCCGCCACACGCGGACCGTCTATCAGGAACAGCTGAATGCACTCGCGTATCGTGAAAACGAACAAAACAAAAAGATCCGGGAAACGACGAAGCTGATCATCATCGTGGCGTCAACGATTGTCCTCCTCTATGTCTACTATGCGGCAAGAAATGAGATCCGAAAGGCGGTCGATGGCATCGATATCATCACCGGCATCATGCTCCTGCTCGAATTCATCGTTCCGGTGGCCGTTTTTGTATTGTCTCTCTATATGCTTCCGCTTCTGATCATCCAGCTGATCAAGGAACGAAGGACACGCAGCCTATTATGCGGGACAGGTCTCAATGAAACGCTTGCCAAAGAAAAAGGGCTCGTCACCTACAGAGAGGAACGCGCCTATTTGAACGAAAAACTTAGAGAAATAGATGATTTTATGAGCCGGACGCCGGCCGACATGCTTAGCGATGCATCGAACACAAACACGAAGGAAACATGGACAGACGAGGAAACGGCGATCATCGAAAAAATGCAGACCCTTTCCCTCTTCCGTGAGTTCCATGCCAGCAGCGCAGCAGACCTTTCCGCTATGAATTACAGCTGGGTATTCCTGGTCTGCTTTCTTGCAACGATAGGTATTATTCTTTTGGTTCTCTTTGGCGTACCTATCACCTGAAAATAGGATACATATTTAGCGAAACATATCACAGATACTACAAGTATAATAATCGAGTAGGGAGGATTTAATCCCCCTACTCGATGATGCGGGCTCGTCAAACAGGATACCACATAAATGTGTATCCTGATGACTC